>CANGEZ010000115.1 GCA_947452875.1 Chitinophagaceae bacterium | reverse complement strand
CTTTTTACAATCGGCATTCTTTCCAGCAACCAAAATAATACCATGTAGATCAAACCCAAATGCAATCCTGAAATGGCGATGATATGAACAACACCGGTATTGCTATAGGCTTGTACCATTTCTTTGTCAAGGTCGTTTTTATAGCCAATCAACAATGCTTCTGCAATACCCAAACTTCCATGTTGATTGTTGATGTTAGCTTGTAATGTTCTGAGCGTTTTTTCTTTAAGCGCATAAATGGTTTTGAATATTACATTGCCTGTGTTTTTCTTGCTTACCATAAATTCATTCCCTTTCAAATAAATCTGATGATAAGTTTGCTGAAACGCATTGTATCTTTTGTTGTCGAACTCGCCTGGATTGCCGAAATTTTTTATGGGAATAACCTCTTTATTCACAATAATTAAATCTCCGTAACGAAGCGCCTTTGCTGTATCATTCTTCTTGAAAATCAGATTCAGCTTGCCTTTCACGGATAATGAAAAATTATTTTTAATAACAGATTGAACAGAAGCAGTAGTTGTATACGAATGTTGTTTTTCATTTAAAGGCGCTTCAATTCTTAATATCAATTCATCTCCTTGTAGGTAATGATGGAGGAAAAAAGAATTTGAATTTCTTAGGTCTTGTTGTCGTGTCAACAACATTCCAAATGAAATTATCATGAAGACAAGAAATACAGATTGGAATTTTCTAAACCTGAAACGTAGATGCAGTGGCAGTTTATAAAAAACGAAAAATAAAAAAATGTTGATGAGAGAAAATAAAATAATTGACGGCAAAGAAAATACGAAATAGTATTGCAATAGGATGCCAATCATCATTGACACCACCACTCTGAGCAATGGCGATTGTTTCCAAATAGGTATGCGGTAGTGATGCATACGCTAAAATAAAAAACGAAATACTAAATTCCCTTGAAGTTTATTTACTCAAGTGCATGCTTCTTTCCTTGTACAACTGACGGAAATAAGGATCGCGTAAATCTTTGATGAAACGAATGGCTTCGCCTGTACTTTTCATTTCGGGACCCAGTTCTTTATTTACGCCCGGAAATTTATTGAAAGAGAACACTGGTTCTTTAATAGCAAAGCCTTTAAGATTTTTCTTAAACGTAAAGTCTTTTAATTTGGCAACTCCCAACATCACTTTTGTAGCCACATTCAAATACGGAATTTGATAAGCTTTGGCGATGAACGGCGTTGTACGCGAAGCTCTTGGATTGGCTTCTATCACAAACACGTTGCCATCTTTAATTGCAAATTGAATGTTGATCAAACCTCTGATGTCCAAGGCTCGTGCGATTTTTTCAGCATATTCTTCCATGGTATGTGCAATCAGCGGACTCAAATTGAATTGAGGCAATACTGCATTGCTATCACCACTATGGATACCCGCAGGTTCGATATGTTCCATCAATCCCATCACATGAAAATCTGTGCCATCAAAGATAGCATCGACTTCAGCTTCCTGGCATCTGTCGAGGAAATGATCGATTAATATTTTATTGCCGGGTAAATGTTTTAATAAACTCAATACGCCTTTTTCCAATTCTTCGTCATTGATAACGATACGCATGCGTTGTCCGCCCAACACATAACTCGGGCGCACCAACACAGGATAACCAACTTCTTTCGCTACTTCAATCGCATCGTCTGTATCATAAGCCGTTCCGTACTTTGGATAAGGAATACCGAGATCTTTCAGTAAATCACTGAAGCGACCGCGGTCTTCGGCGATATCCATATTGTCGAATGAAGTACCAATGATTTTAATGCCTTTTTCATGTAAACGTTTGGCAAGCTTTAATGCAGTTTGTCCACCAAGCTGAACAATCACCCCTTCAGGTTTTTCATGTTCAATGATTTCCCAAAGATGTTCCCAGAATACTGGTTCGAAATATAATTTATCGGCGATATCGAAATCTGTAGACACCGTTTCAGGATTGCAGTTGATCATGATCGCTTCATAGCCGGATTCTTTTATGGCCAACAATCCATGAACACAACAGTAGTCAAACTCAATGCCTTGGCCAATTCTGTTGGGACCGCTTCCCAGTACAATAACTTTTTTCTTATCGCTAACTATTGATTCGTTGGATAATAATTTGCCTTCAGATGGAAGGTTTTCAAAAGTAGAATAAAAATAAGGCGTCTTTGCTTCAAATTCTGCGCTACAAGTATCTACCATTTTAAACACACGCGTCAATCCCATTTGCTTTCTGCGTTCATATAAAGCTTCTGCATCTTCTTCACGCATGATACGAACGATTTGCTCATCACTGAAACCAAGATGTTTGGCTTCGGTTAATAAATCATCAGGCAAAGTTTTCAAATCATATTGAGCGATTTTCTTTTCGCAATCGCATATTTTTTGAATCTGGTAAATGAACCAGCGGTCGATCATGGTGTTTTCGCAAATGCGTTTTACACTGGCTCCAGCCATTAATGCATCTTTTATCCGGAAGAGCCTGTCCCATTTTGGAATTTTTATATACTCCAACAACTCATCCGTGTGCATTAAACTTTTTCCGTAATAGCCCAAACCAACGGCTTCGTTTTCCAAACTCTGACAGGCTTTTTGAATGGCTTCTGCAAAGCTTCTGCCAATGCCCATTACCTCGCCTACACTTTTCATTTGGAAACCTAACGTATCATTGGCGCCTTTGAATTTATCAAAATTCCAGCGTGGTATTTTTACAATCACATAATCTAATGCAGGCTCAAAATAAGCTGAAGTTGATTTTGTAATTTGATTTTGTAACTCATCTAAGTTGTATCCCAAAGCCAATTTCGCAGCAATTTTTGCAATTGGATAACCGGTAGCCTTACTCGCCAATGCCGAAGAACGACTTACCCTTGGGTTGATTTCTACTACAATAATTTCTTCTGTTTGTGGATTGAGAGCAAACTGCACGTTACACCCGCCGGCAAAATTGCCAAGATTACGCATCATGTCGATTGCGGTATTTCTCATGAGCTGGAATGCAGTATCAGAAAGTGTCATCGCCGGAGCCACAGTAATGCTATCGCCGGTGTGAACGCCCATTGGGTCGAAGTTTTCAACTGTACAGATGATAGCGACATTATCAGCATTGTCTCTTAACAATTCCAATTCAAATTCCTTCCAACCCAAAACTGCTTTTTCCACAAGTACTTCGTGAATAGGAGAAGCTTTCAATCCATTATTCAACGCTTCATCCAATTCTTCTTTTTTAAATACAATACCGCCACCAGTTCCGCCCAATGTAAATGAAGGACGAATTACCAGGGGGAAACCGATTTCCTGTGCAAATTCTTTACCTTCTAAAAATGAGTTGGCAATTCTAGCCGGACAAACAGGAATATTCATTTGAATCATCCATTGTCTGAATTTCTCTCTGTCTTCGGCCTTGTCGATGGCTTTGATATCTACGCCAATTAATTTCACGTTATGCTTTTCCCAGATGCCTAGTTCGTCAACATCTTTACAAAGATTCAAGGCTGTTTGTCCGCCCATAGTAGGCAACACAGCATCTATTTGATTTTCTTCAAGGATTTGTTCTATGCTTTCAACAGTCAACGGCAGCAAATACACACGATCGGCCATCATCGGGTCGGTCATGATTGTTGCAGGGTTGCTGTTTATCAAAATAACTTTCACGCCTTCTTCACGAAGACTTCTGGCAGCTTGTGTACCGCTGTAATCAAATTCGCAGGCTTGTCCGATAATAATAGGACCGCTACCGATAATTAAAACTGACTGAATGGAATTGTTTTTTGGCATATTTAAAGTGCCTTATAGTGAGGCGTGCAAAAGTACTTGGAAATGGGAATGGATGCAAATTAAATTTTGGGAAATGTTTGGTGTTTGGTGTTTGGCGTTTTTTGTTTGTTAGTCAGGAATAATGTTGTCGTAATATTGCAATATCTCTTACAATGAAATGCCCCTTCAAATTCAATTTCCAAACCTAAAAGCCATTCAAATCTCAAAAATCCGAATTTGTTCAACAAGCATTTTGAACAAATTGAACCTTTTGAACCTCTGAAACCAACCCAGTATCCAGCATCTAGGCTATCCATAAAAAAACTACCTTTGAAAAAATGTAATCCCTTTTGAAAAAATATCTTCTTTTAATAATTGTATTGTTGTTTGGTTCTGCCTCTTTCGCACAACTATTTCCAGAAAAAAATTACCCTAAACATTATTTTCAATGGCCTGTAGGCACCGAACCCGGCATTGTGGCCAACTTCGGTGAATTGCGTCCGAATCATTACCACATGGGACTCGATTGCCGAACAGAATCTAGGGTTAACCTTTCTGTTTTGGCAGCGGCCGACGGCTATGTTTCTAAAATCAATATTGATCCAACCGGATTTGGGCGGGCTTTATATATCAGTCACCCCAATGGAATGACTACACTCTATGCTCATCTTAATGATTTTAGTCCCGAAATAGAAAATTACATTGAAGAGCAACAATACAAACTCAAACAATGGAGGGTTCAGATTGAAGTGCCTGCCGATTTATTGAAAGTTTCAAAAGGTCAGCTCATCGCGCGCAGCGGAAATACGGGTGGCTCGCAAGGTCCGCATTTGCATTTTGAAGTCAGAGATACTAAAACTGATAAGGTCCTGAATCCTTTACTGATGGGCTTTCCCATTGAAGACAATATTGCTCCGGTTATTTTAAAACTCGCCGTTTACGACAGGCGCTACAGCACCTACGAGCAAACGCCTAAAATTTACGCTTTGAAAAAAGTCAATGGCGTGTACCAGCCTTTAGGTGGTAAAATTAAAGTGAATACCGACAAAGTAAGTTTTGCCATTAGTGCATTTGATAAATACACCGGCTCTACTAATCAGAATGGCATTTACAGTGCGATTTTATTCAACAACGACAAAGCCATTTCCGGTTTCGAAATGGATAGTATCAGCTATGATGAAACGCGCTTCCTCAATGCGCATATTGATTTTAAAACCAGAAATAACGGAGGGCCATTTCTTCAATATTTATCGCCGTTACCAGGCTATAAAGACGGAATTTATAAAACAGCGAAAGGGGAAAACGGAATCATTACGCTTTCTGATGAAAATACACATGATATAAAAATCGAAGTTGCCGACGCTCAAAATAATTCGTCGGTACTAAAGTTTGATTTGGTAAAAGAAGCCGTTTCCGAAAAGAAAAATACTCCAGGCTTGGTTTTCGAGCCCAATACCATAAACATTTTCGAGAACGACAAGTTTTCTTTTTACATGAAAGACAGTGCCATCTATGATTATTTTCATTTTAAATTCAGAGAAGCGCCAAATGCATTGGGAACTGCATATTACCTGCAGGATGATGATGTTCCCGTGCAACAATATTACCCGATAAAAATAAAAGGAAATTTCAATATTGAGGATACCGGGAAGATTGAAATGAAAATGAATAGTCATGGCAGAACCAAATTCAAGAAAGCGGTTTATAAAAATGGTTGGTATGAATCTTCATTCAGAGATTTTGGCATGTTTCAATTGATATTAGATAAAACTCCTCCTGTGGTTGCTCCGCTTTGGGGATTCAGAGATGGAGCGGATGTTTCCAAAATAAACAAAATCGCATTTTCAGCCATTGATAATACAGAAGAAATTGTTGACTTCACTGGATTGCTGGATGGGCAATGGCTCTTGTTTAGCAATGATAAAGGCAAAACTTTCATCTACAATTTTGATAAATATTGCACTCCCGGTGAACATAGTTTAGAGTTGATTGTTAAGGACGTGGTGGGAAATGAAACGAGGAGGATGTATCGATTTAGGAGGTAACCGCCCCCTCAATCCCCCAAAGGGGGAAGTTGTAGACGCGAGTTTATTAATATCTCCGAGGCATTTTTTAAAATTAAAATCGTCACGATCTCATGAAATTATTATTTTCTCCGCGTAACCTCATACACTCCGGTCTCTGCGGTGAAATTAATTCGTGAATTCGTGGCTAAACAATAAAACACAATCAAATTCCCCCTTTGGGGGATTAAAGGGGGCCCAAAATCATGTCAACATTAAAACAAGGCAGCAAAGCGCCTGCATTCAAAGGAAAAGACCAAAACGGCAAACTCGTTTCATTGGCAGATTTTAAAGGAAAAAAAGTAGTTCTCTATTTTTATCCTCAAGACGACACGCCAACTTGTACCACACAAGCCTGCAATCTTCGTGACAATTACGGCTTGTTGAAAAACAAAGGCTATGAAGTCATCGGTGTGAGTCCGGATGAAGTAGCAAAACACAAAAAGTTTGAAAACAAACACGAGCTTCCCTTTACATTAATCGCCGATCCAGAATTAAAGGTCATCGAAAAATATGGCGTGTGGGGCGAGAAGAGTATGTATGGCAAGAAATATATGGGACTGATTAGAACAACTTTTGTCATTGATGAAAAAGGTGTAATCGAAAGAATCATTGAAAAGCCGAAGGCGAAGGTGCATGCGGAAGAGATAATTGGATAATGGGGGGAGGGATTGGGGGATTAGGAATTGGGGATTGGGGATTAGGAATTAGGGACTAGCTTCATTCAATGGCTTTGTCTTTAAAAACCACGGAAGAAAAATTCGTGAATTCGTGGCGATACCTCGAGTCTGCTCAAAAAAGTGTGTCAATTTGTAAATTTATGACACATGAAAAAAGAAACAAAAAAACCATTTGATTTTGAATCTTTTGCCAAACAAGCTGCAGAAGGTATTAAGTCCGGCAAACCGATGATTGGTAAGGATGGCATTTTT
>CANGEZ010000114.1 GCA_947452875.1 Chitinophagaceae bacterium | reverse complement strand
ATAAACACCCTCATAAACCAAACAGTGTTATAACTTTACACCATGCCTGATTTTCAATTCCCCGGACAAACCCAATATTACAAAGGAAAAGTAAGAGACGTTTATACCATCAAAGACCAATGGCTGGTCATGATTGCCAGCAACAGAATCTCAGCTTTCGATGTGATATTACCTCATCCAATTCCATTCAAAGGACAAGTACTCAATCAAATTGCAGCTCATATGCTAAAAGCTTGCAGTGATATTTGTCCAAATTGGTTACTAAGTTCTCCTGCTCCCAATGTCAGTATCGGTCGAAAATGCGAGCCTTTCAAAATTGAAATGGTGGTCAGAGGTACACTAACAGGACATGCTTGGAGAACATACAATTCTGGACAAAGAGTTTTATGTGGCGCATCAATGCCTGATGGGATGAAAGAAAATGATTTTTTCCCTACACCAATTATCACACCTTCTACAAAAGCTTCAGAAGGTCATGATGAAGATATCTCCGCTGAAGAAATTATTGCCAACGGTTTAGCTAACAAAGAAGAATGGGAAACTTTATGCCAATACGCCCTTCAACTTTTTGAAAGAGGAAAAGCCATTGCCGAAAAACAAGGATTGATTCTCGCAGATACCAAATATGAATTCGGAAAAATTGGAGATGAGATTTACTTGATGGATGAAATTCATACACCTGATTCATCTAGATATTTTATCAAAGAAGGTTTTGATGAAAGGCAAGCCAATGGCGAAAGACAAAAACAACTAAGTAAAGAGTTTGTAAGAGAATGGCTGATTCAAAATAATTTCATGGGCAAGGAAGGACAAACCGTTCCGGAAATGAGTGAATCCTGGATCAATGAAATCAGTAGTCGATATATTGAGCTTTACGAAAAAGTTATCGGCGAAAAGTTTGTTCCGGAGACATTATCGGATGAGGAAACTTTTAGGAGAATTGTTGAAGCGTTGGAGTTTTAGACTTTTTGTTTGGGGTTTGGGGTTTGGCGTTAGGTCATCTAACAAAAAACGCCAAACAAGAGAAGCGACCAAACGCCAAACTAAACAAAAACGCAATCAACTTCCCCCTTGAGGGACCGTGGGGGCTATCTCCCCATAATCCACAAACAACTCCTCCCCCGCTTTTATTTCCCTCAACGTTTCAAAATCTTCGCCTTCATTAATAGACATTACATTTGGTTCATCAGCATGATTTAAATACACTACCAAGTCCATCATTTTAAATCCGTATTCCGGTACGAAATAATTTTCTTCATCAAACAAACAAAAATTCTCCACGAGAAAGCGACTATGTTCAGGTAAAGCAGCTATTTCTTCTTTTGTGATTTTTATCCATTCTGATTTATCTCTTGAAAACAAACCACGCTGACCTTTAGGAATATCTACCAACGCAAATACGCCAATGCCAGCAATTGAAGACGGACGTAGCGTGACGTAAGTATTTTCGGAAAGTTCTTTTAGTAAGGCTGACTTTTTCAAATTTTGTTTGGAGTTTGGTGTTTGGCGTTTTTTGTTTATTGTCGTTTGTTTAAAAGGTTCAAAACGTTCAATAAGTTCAATAAAGTTAGAGAACTATTCATGGTAGTTTCCTATATATAATCTGTTTCGGTAGGTTATGAAACCTTTTGAACATCTTGAACTTTTTTAACCTTTTGAACACTTTAACCCTTAAACCAGCGAAGCGACTTAAACTTTTAAACCATTAAACCTTTTTTTCCACCACATAAATCACCGAACTACATTTCTTTTTATCGAAAAGGGCATTAATGTTTGACATGGCTCCTATTATAAACGCTTTAATGATATTCCCTTTTTTATTTTTTATGTGTTGGCTAAGCATGCTCACATAAAAGCTATCGAACCACATGGGCTTAATGGATTTCAATTTCAATCCATGTTGATTCAACAGCACTTCCATGCTTTGTGGAGAGAAATGATATAAATGTCGGGGGACATCATAAGCAGCCCAATGTTCTTCGTAATGAGAGGCGTCGTATGATGTGTAATTTGGCACGGCTATGAAGATGCGGCCATTATCATTTATTAAGTCGTGTAGTGTTTTGATATATTCATGCAATTGATGTACATGTTCTAATACATGCCACATGGTAATGACATCATATGAATTTTTAGGCAATTGAAAAAGCTCCTCAGGATCTTGTGTTTTGATCTTGTATAATTTTTCAGCATTTTTTGAGGCTTTCTTATCTGGCTCCAAACCAGTGATATTCCATCCTGCTGTTTTCATTTCATTTAAAAATGCACCTGTACCACAACCAACATCTAGTATATTTCCTTTTGATAATTTGGTTTCTTGCTGAACTAATTTTCTTTTTGATTTCAGCGTGATATTTCTAACCTTATGATATAAGTTATTGATTAATCCTTTTTTGGAGTCGGTATGAGAAACATAAGCTTCCGCTTTATAATAACGGCCAATTTCATCTTGAGAAGGAACGTTCTGGGTAAATCTCAAATAACAAATATGACATTCCCAAATGGAGAACTTTTTTTTACTAACAGTATAGTCTACTGAATCATGAACATAAGCAATAGCTTTTCTATCGCAAATCGGACAGGCTTCATATTGAATCATGATAATTTGAATTTAATTGAGGGCTCTGTATGTTTTTACTTCTGTTGAAGGATTCACTTTAATCCCATTTCCAAAAGAACCACCAGCTTTATTAAACTTGACATGATAAATAATAGCAGCGGTTGCAATTATTGTAAGCAGAACCGCCCATATCCACCAGGTACTTTTTTTGATGGTTACAAAATTCTTCAACTGATTTTTCATGAAATCGTTGGTATGCTCTTGATCTCCTACTCTTACACTATGAACTGCGTTGGGATGAATTACTTTTTGAACTGTTATCGAAGGTAAAAACTCCTCAGGAATTTCATCTTGTCTGAAATCCAAGGTTCCGTCATGGTCTATATAAAACTTTCCGGTATGATTAAGTTGTATTTCTTTGCGATGATCGAGGTTAATAATATCCTGACAGTATTCAATTAATTCTTGTGAAGCACGAGTCTCATCTATGCCTTTTTTCTTAGCAATAAAATGAATAAACGATACTGCTGATTTTTCTTTTTTTGATAATGATATCGATGAAAAAGGAGCTTTAATTACATTTTCTCCCGTTTGCAATTGTGCACTTTTTTGTTTCAACTCCAGTGTACCCACCTTTGGTAATGGGCAATGGTTGTGATGCAATAAAAAATTCTCAATTAAGGATTCCATCAAAAAGTTTTGGTTTTAGAACTGAAGGGATAGTCCGCCCAACACATTGAATCCATAAACGGGATAACCATGCCAACGTTCGTAATTTTTTCCAAAGATATTATTTAGATTGATAAAAGCGCCAAACTGCTTCTTAATCTTATACTCAAAACCCAAACTCCAATCGGCAGCCCCGTCAAACCTTTTGGCAATATTACCCTTTTCAAGATAATAACCACCAGCAAAAAAATAGAAATCGCTTTTAACGGTAAGTTTATTAATTGGATACCAACTTACAGAAGCATTTGCCTCTACCGGCAAGGTATTCCAGGCTTTGGCATTGGTTTTCATTCCAGTATATCCGTTGAAATCGATGCCGCCCGTTAGCTTGAATTTATCACGTATGATATAACTCAAATCGCCATGCAATCTGAAGTTTCCCATGTTTTTTTCATTTGAAACCAAAAATCTTCTGCCGTCTGATGAAGAAGTGGTGTCGTTGTAAAAGAGTTGAAAATTCTTGTATCCAATGAAGCTTGCTTTTGCACTGAAAAGAATGTGTTTGCCTAAAGAAGATTTGATACCACCATACAATTCTGTTTCGATGGTATTGGTTTGGTCAAAAAGATCACCAAGAAATGGGTTGAGGTCTGTTAAATGCTGATAAGTATTTTTTACCACCTTGCCTGTCCAACCCGCTTGTAACAAAAACTTTTCTTTCATAAATGCCATCTCTCCGTACACATCAGGAAGCACCAAAAATTTTCCATTATTAAAAATGGCCTTTGCTCCCCCATTTACTTTCACTAAATCATTCTTATAAAATAAAGAAGGCGTGAAGGAATTGACATTGTTGTTAAAGGTGATATTGTTGGGAATAAAGCCTTTGGTTTGAAAATGGGTTAGATCAAAATCCAATTCGGCTTTAACTGTAAACAAATCATTGATTTTTTTATTGGCAGGCAAATTGGCTTTAAGGGTGGTTTCATAAAGTCCTTTGTTAGCATTGAAAATATCAAAACTAAAATGAGGATCGTAATTGATACCTGCAGCATTTTCAGTTGTGTTTCTAAATCCAGCCGACAATGAAATATCCTGAAAATGATTGCTTACATAATCTTTGCTGTAGTTGTGAAGGTTATGATCATATCCATATTGATAATATTGATTGGATGTAAAACCTGCAGCTGCATACAATTCATTGTTGGTGAAAAAATAACTGCCATTGGCTTTTAATTTAAGGTGCGAGAAATCCTGATTGGCAATTTTTCCTTTTGCAGAATAATAATCTCCGTAAACATTGATGATAGATGTTTCTCCATCACCAAAACTTGCAGCGGCTCTCAAATAAGGCATCGACTGTGTACCATATCCAGCTTTAATTGCATAACGATTACCTGTTCTAATAAGCGTGTCATTTTCTACAGATAAAGGTTTTAAAGAAATTGGCTGATAAGCATACACCAAATGCTGAACCGGAATATCATAAGCCAATAAATTTTTCACGGTGTCGGCCACAAGATTTGAACCTGAAAAATTCATTTTCGCTGCCGTTCTTAAAACTGGTTTATACGCAGAAATAATGGTGATTTTCTGAGGTTCGGAGGTATCCTTTTGTGCCTTTGTTGTTGAAAAAACAAATATGGAAAGGAGTAACAACAAAAGTTTGACCTTGAATATTTTTTTCATGTTTCTATGATTTGGATAGGTTCTCATGTTCGGGATTAGTTACTGATTTTGGATGATTTTTTTTCTTCTGCTTTGGCTGCTTCTAATTTCTGACGCGCTTCTGTTTTAAGGGCTTCGATGGCAGCATTGTTAGCTACACTTTCATATGTTGCTTTGGCATTGAAATAATCTTTTTGTTTCATGAAAATATCACCTAATAAAATATAAGATTTGGTTACCCAATTGTCGTAAGAGCCGGTTTCCTTGATTACAGACATTGCATATTTTTCAGCAACATTTAAATTACCTTGATTAAAATAGGCTGCTGCCAGTTCGTATCTAGCTTCTGCGCCCCATGCAGATTTATTGATTGGCACCACCACTTTATAGGATTCGATGGCTTTTAGCGTATCTCCTGCTGCGGCTTGTGCTTTACCCAACACCAATGCGGCAATTGATTTATCATCGGTACTTACTCCTTTTTTATTTGCTAATTCCATAGCCGCTTCATTGGCAGTAGAGTAATCTTTCAATTGATAATAAACTCTCACCAAACCTCTTAATGCTTCCAACTGATTTTCAGGATTCACAGCATTGTTTCTTAGTGATTCGAAATATTTTTTAGCATTGGCATAATCTTTCAATTCGAAATAATAAATCCTAGCCAGCTGTAATGTAGCATCTTCAAAATATTTACTTACACCTTTACTATTTACATAATCAAAACCTAAAATAGCCTGATTGAATTCTTTTATTTTTTGATAGCACAACGCCCTGTAATAATTTGCATCGATAATATAAGCTCCGTTCGGGTAACCATTAATGTAAGTTCCAAATCCCGGAATGGCAACCATACAATCACCTGCTTCATACTTATTATACGGTGTGATATAACTTAATGAATCAGCTTCATTAACCGCAATGATGATTCCGTTTTCTTTCATCAATGCCACATAACCTTCGGGTTTTCCATCTTCAATAAAAATATCTCTGATGGTAGCCATGGCTTCTGATGTTTCTTCAGACTGTGGATATGATTTAATCAACTGACGATAAGCAATCAAAGCATTTTTGTTGTCGTTGTTGTTGTAATAAGCAAGACCAAGTTTGGAAATGGCCTTAGGTTTCAATCCCGAAGCGTCTTCTGCATTGATCACTGCATTCAAGAAAGGAACTGCATCTGCAAACTTTTCATCTGCCATATACGTTGAGGCAATTTCCATCTGACAATCCAAACTCAATGAACTTGTTGGATACAATTTCAAAAGTGAGTTCAATAATTTTATTTTATCAGAACCAGATTTCACACCGGCAATCATGGCTTTCTGATAGATCGCATAATCTGCTTGTGAAAAATTATTGCTGAAGACAATGTCATACATAGTCGCAGCCTTTGCGAAATCCTTTTGTGCATAATAACAATCGGCAACTCTTAAATAAACATCTTGCTGTAATGCAGTAGCACCAGGTTTTACATTCACCATTATTTTCTCAAAGCAAGTCAATGCATTTTTATATTGTTCTTGCTGAAAATAACTGTACCCTAAAGTGTAGTTTGCATTGTTTACATTGGCTTCACCTTGCCAAGGCGCTTTTGAATCAATATACTCAATTAAATATTTTTGTGCATCAGGATAACGTTGTTGCCTGTACGCTATTTCACCTTTCCAGAATTTTGCAAATAATGCAATGTTTCCGGCATTATTATTTGAAAGAATTGAATTCAATAAATCATCAGCTTCGGCAAGTCGTTGCTCATTTATCAATTGTACTGATTTCCCATAAAGCAATCTTGCATAAACTTTTTGAGCGGTTGCTGAACTTTTAGAAAGTGATTTATATATACTCAAACCTTCATCAAAATTGTT
>CANGEZ010000113.1 GCA_947452875.1 Chitinophagaceae bacterium | reverse complement strand
TTGATATTTCTTCCTGGACGATTGATGACAATGGCTGCTTCCAATTCAAAATCTAATTTTTCAAAATGATCGGGCATGCAATAAATATCACCAGGACCTTGAATGCTATTATGATTGGTAAAATAAAAAATCGGATACTGATCGAACTCAGGAATCATATCTACTTTTCTGTTTCTTCTCGCAGCTGCAACATGTTGGCGGAAAGCATAACCATCTCTACAACTTGTAGGGCTTGGAACCGGAGCAAGAATGGTTTCATTTTCAAATGAAGTACCTACAACTGATTTTGACATTCCTGATTTTATTTGCTGGTCAATTGTCATCACCAAAGGATAATAATCATCCCAGTAATTTAAAAACATCGACATAGTAACAGGTAAATCAGGATGCAGCAAATCTAAATCATACAACATGCCGTTAACAATCAGCGCCAACTGTTCATGGCCATCTTTTAAATAAGTAGCTAGTTTCATCTGTGTTTATTTTTACATTATGGTCACATATTATACCCTTAATACTCATCTCCGGTTGGTATGATGCTTCCTCTTATGGGTATTTCAAAACATTGTAATTGATGCAAAAGTACATGATGCCAACATGTAAAAAACAGATTTTTCATAATTAATTTACCTAAATAATCAGCTTTGGAATTCAATAAAATTTACAATAAAGGACAAGCCCAACTTTTTAGAAATCAAAATCTGGAATATCTGACTAAAACACATCCGTTTGTGATTTGGATGCTTTACATTCCCGTTTTTATTCTGATGCCATATTACGCAATAAATGCTTTTAGGTTTACTTGTTATTTAATATTTTACATTAACAAACTGCTCTATTTATCATCAATAAAATTCTCAGAAGTATAATGAACTTTTTGACTTACTTATTTTCTGTTCAAGCGGACAATATGAGATTGATGCCCGTTATCACACTTTTACATTGAATATTTTACATTCATTATTTTAGATTTATAGCCTCTCCTCCCCGCCGTCATCTCTTTCATTTTCCGACATTTCTTTTTTGAATTTGATTTTTTGAATTTGTCTTTCGATAATGAGTAAGGCGATGATTCTTCCGGCGTCTTCTCCAGGATTTTCTTTTAGTAAATATTTTAGTTTGGCTTCGCTGACGTCGATACGATAGAGCAATTGAACAAGTCTTTCGAAGTTGGTTAGGATGAGTTGATTGATAAAATCGGCGAGTTGCTGGATGAGAAAGTTGTCATTTAATACAGCAATATCATTGCAGGCAATAACTTCATCTAAAACGGAATTATTAGGGGTTTGTTGATTGTTATTCATTTTTAAATGTAGGTAAATTCTTTTTGAAATTGGGATTGAGGATAAAATCATTAGGCCATTGCGATATTGCAATATTGCAATATCGCAATATTACGACAGCTGTATCTTTTGAGTCAATTATCCAATTATTTTCACTTAATAATCTTTACCCTCACTAAATTTTCTTCAAATTAATATTTCTCCAAAACTCCCAACGCAAATAATGCAAAATCATATTTCGCCGGATCTTTCTTATCTAGCTCTTTCATTGTTGATGTTAATTCAACCGCAGTTAGCCAATCAAATTTTTTTCTTTGAATGAGATTAAAATGTTGTGCCACACGAGCAACGTGTAAATCAAGAGGTATTATTAATTGTGAGGGCTTGATTTGATTCCATATGCCAAAATCCACACCACGATTGTCTTTACGAACCATCCATCTTAAATACATGTTGATTCGTTTACAAGCAGAATTTTTATTCGGAGAAGCGATATGTTTTAAAGTTCGTTTAGGTACATCCGACAAAGAGAAAAAATAATCATAAAATCCATTTAAAGCGTTTTCTGTATTCACATCTTTTTTACTCATCCACATGGTGAATGCCGTTTCCAATGATTCATGATTACTGTAATGAAATTTGAAAAACTCTATGAAGTATAATAAATCTGTAGTGTTGAAAGTTCGATGTTTGAAATGCAATAATTTTTTCAAATCATTATCCGTATGATGTAAACAAAAATCATGTGGAGCATTGTTCATCAACTGCATCAGCTCTTTTGATTTGGCAATGATAGTTGTTCTGTTGCCCCAGGCAAAAATGGCGGCAAAAAATCCTGCGATTTCTATATCCTGTTTTTTACTGAATAAATGCGGAATACAAACGGGATCAGGAGCAATAAAAAAAGGTCGATTATATTCATCAACCTTTTTATTTAAAAATATTTTGAGCTCCTCAGTCATGTTGGGTTTTAATAACCACGAATTCACGAATTTTTTGATACTGAATTGAAAAACAGAATTTAGATTTTTACATCAATGCGTTATTTTTTTGAATTATTCTATCCAAAAATTCACATAAACTATTTTTTAATTTTTACTTTTAAATTTTTAATTATTATCCTATCGCATTCTTCAAATCGTCCACCAAATCTTCTGCATCTTCAATGCCGATACTCAATCTGATTAATCCATCGGTCAATCCGTTTTTAATTCTTTCTTCTCTTGGAATACTAGCATGCGTCATGCTTGCAGGATGGTTGATTAAAGATTCCACACCACCCAAACTTTCTGCCAATGAGAATACTTTAGTGTTTGTCAAGACTTTTGTAGCTGCTTCAACCGAATCATCTTTCAATGTAAAACTCAACATACCGCCGAAATCTTTCATTTGTTTTTTGGCGATTTCATAATTATGATGATCTTCAAATCCGCACCAGAAAACTTTATCCACTTTTGGATGATTGCGTAAATAATGTGCTACAATTTTTCCATTTTCACAATGTGCTTTCATGCGAACGTGCAAAGTTTTAATACCGCGTAGTACCAAGAAACAATCAAAAGGACCAGGTACAGCACCACAACTTTTTTGAATGAAATACAATTGATCTTTAAGCGACTGGTCGTTCATGATTAATGCACCTTGTATTACATCACTATGGCCGCCTAAATATTTTGTAGAAGAATGCATAACAATATCAGCACCTAAATCCAAAGGGTTTTGCAAATAAGGAGATGCGAAAGTATTATCAACACAAAGAATGGTTCCGGCTTGTTTTGAAATCGCAGCAATCGCAGCAATATCGGTAATATTCATCAAAGGATTAGTAGGTGTTTCAATCCAGATGAGTTTTGAATTTGGAGTTAATGCAGCAGATACATTTTCGGGATGGGTAGTATCCACATACTTAAATTTGATGCCAAATTTTTCGAATACTTTGGTAAACAATCTGTAAGTACCGCCATACATATCATTAGCGCAAATCACTTCATCACCAGGTGCAAGTAATTTAATTACAGCATCTGTTGCTGCCACACCACTGCTGAATGCCAATCCAAACTTTCCGTTTTCAATTACTGCCAAAGCTGTTTCTAAAGCGGCTCTTGTTGGATTTTGTGAGCGCGCATACTCATAACCTTTATGTTGAGCAGGACCTGCCTGTACATAAGTAGAAGTCTGATATATGGGTGTCATAATCGCACCGGTTGTAGGATCAGGTTCTGCACCAGCGTGAATGAATTTAGTTCCTGTTTTTTTATTACGTAATAATTCGGGATTCATGGTTTATAAATTTAGGAGCGAAAATAGAGAAAAATGGTGGAAAGAAGCCCCCTCAATCCCCCGAAGGGGGACTTTGATTGTGTTTTATTTTAGGTGTTATATGTAAGCCCATAGAAAAGATATTAATATAGGTAATCGAAATTGTTTTTTATAGTAGAAGCCCAGCATGACATAATCAAAGTCCCCCTTTGGGGGATTTAGGGGGCTCCCTACATCATCCCCGCCACACACAAATACCTCCAATCATAATTATTAGCATCATGAGCATGAAGTGCTTTGTGTTTGCGTTGTAAAGCTTCGGGTTTTAAAATATCGTTATAAACCAATTTGCGTTTGGCTTCATGAAGATAATCTTTCATCAAGACGGTTTCCATCCACATCTTTTGTGGAGGTTCATAGGCTACTTTATCTGTTCGCCATACAATGTCTTTTGGCAAACGAGTATCCATCATTTTTCTTAATATAGATTTTGTAAATCCGTTGTTGATTTTATATCTCGATAAAATTGAAAAAACAAAAGTCACCAATTCATGATTTAAATAAGGCATCCTCGTTTCGCATCCGTGAGCCATTGAATTTCTGTCTGCAAAGCGAAGTAATTCTTCTAGTCCCATTTCCATTACATCAAAATATAAAATATCATTGAGCTTGGTAATGATGGGCTTGTGAATTCCCTCCCATTCTCTTCCTTTAATATTTGAAAGCATATTTCTGCTTACATCAGGTTGATGAACAATCTGATTGAATGATCGTTTTTCTAATGCAATCGCAACGTGAGATGGTAAATATGAAGCAAGTATATTATTGATTCCCCACTTTAAATGGATATTGTTTTTTCTAAATTTCCTGAGTTCCTCTGCTGAAGCCGAAAAACGATACCTGTTGACCATTTCCTGCAAATACCAATGAATATATTTTGGATAGCCAGCAAAAACTTCATCAGCTCCTTGCCCATCAATCAACACTTTAACACCATTTTCTTTTGCTGATTGAAAAACCCTGTATTGTGCGTAAACACTAGAAGATGTAAAAGGCTCTTCATGATGATAGATTAATTTTTCAAAATCTTTTATTAAATCATCGCCCGTTGGTGTAACTTTTATATTCTCTGTTTCAAATGCAATAGCTACTTCATTAATGTATTTGGATTCATCTTTTTCAAATCCAGGAAACGTGGCAGAAAATGTTTTTACTTTCTTTTTTTGTTGATGGATATAATACAGAATTGTGGAACTGTCGAGGCCACCGCTTAATGAAATGCCAATGGGCACATCACTTCTCATTCTTCGGCTAACCGATACTGATAGTAAATGATCAATTTTGTCAATCGCCTCTTTTTCTGAAATTTTAATTTCTGCTTGTTTATCTAAATGCCAGTATTTTTCAATTTTAAGATTACCGCGGTGTAAGTAAAGATAATGAGCTGGAGGTAATGAATAAATGTCAGTATAGAAAGTCTGAGATTTATCTGATGAATGCTGAACAATTCCCAAAGCGAGATAGTTAAGCAGCATTTTATTTTCTATTTTTTTTTCAATACCTGTTGACCAGATGGCCTTCATCTCACTGCCGAAAATAAATCTTTCATTTTCTTTGAAATAGTAAAATGGTTTTTCTCCAAATCGATCTCTGGCAGCAAATAAGGTTTGTTCCACTTCATCCCAAATCGCAAAAGCAAACATGCCATCAAAATATTGCAAACATTTTTCTTTATAAAAATCGAAGGCTGCTAGTATCACTTCCGTATCACTATTGCTTTTAAAATGATAGCCTGCTTTTTGAAGCTCTTTCCTCAGTTCTATATGATTATAAATTTCGCCGTTATGAACAATACTATATCGATCCAAATAATGCATGGGTTGAACGGCATTGGAACTTAAATCGATTATTGCTAATCTTCTATGAGCCAATCCTGCTGTTTGTTTTGGACTTATCCAAAATCCCTCCCCATCTGGTCCACGATGGGCCAAACTATCAGCCATTCCTTTTAATTTTTGAATGTTGATATCCGCAGAATGAGGAGAAATAATACCGGCTATGCCACACATTTTGTAAATATCCTATTAAAGAAAAGGATTTCCAAAAATATTGGGGAATGTTGGATAGGATGGATAGGATGGATAGGCTGGATATGCTGGATAGGCTGGATATGCTGGATATGCTGGATATGCTAGATACTGGATGCTGGATACCGGATGATTTCTTAACAATGTCTCCTGCAAGGGACGTTGCGTATTGAAAAGTTTGAAGAAGATGGATAGGGTGGATAAGCTAGATAGGCTAGATACTGGATGCTGGATACTAGATTATTTTACCACCGAAAATGAAACTGACACTTTTGTATTTTCCCACAAGGCATTCATTACATAATTGGAATGGTAGTTTGAAATTTTATCAAAGTAAATAGTAAATGACTCAACTGTATCAGCCATATTTTCAACAGGCACTTCGATTCTCAATACATCTTTCTTAGCATCGTAGGTAAATGCGCCCCATGTATCTGTTTCTTTATTGAAAATGATGGTCCATTTTTTTTCAGTTGGAATGGCATATAAAGTATACCTGCCTTTTTTAATTTTTTTACCTCCTATTAATACTTCTTTAAAAAACTCGATTTCGGTTGCTTCATTGGCACCAACTCTCCATACATTTCCATATTCAATTAACCCTCCAAATATTTTTCTGGTGTTAACTGCCGGACGACTGTATATTACTCTTGCAACAAGTGGCTCAGCTGAATTGCCTGAAGCTTTATTAATGGTATATCCCGAAGGACAATAACTCATATCTAAAGGAGATTTGTCTAATGGCGGTAATTTATCCTGTGCCATCAAGCAAGTATGAATGAAAAACGTACAGATTATCAGTAAATAGAATTTCATTTTTTTCGCAAAGATAAGTGAGAGGAGAAACTGAAAAAATAAATAATAATGAAGTAGAAGCCTCCTTAATCCCCCAAAGAGGGAGTTTGCATTTCGGATAGTAAAAAAGTAGCAGATAAAAACGGAAGTGGGAATTTGGAATTGGTGATATAAAACGCTATAAACTTAAAAATCTCTGCGTAACCTTTATTTAATCAACTTCTCCGTGTTAAAAAAAAATCATGCAATCGTCCCAAAACTTTAATTTCGCAAAAAAAACAACATGAGAAAATTACTTTTTTTAACACTCTTCATTCAGAATATTTGCTTTGCACAGGAACCTCAAATTGTATGGAATACAGCCAATACAAAACCTA
>CANGEZ010000112.1 GCA_947452875.1 Chitinophagaceae bacterium | reverse complement strand
CAGCGTTGCTAGAGCCGATTATATTGAATAAGAAAATTGTGGTGGTAGAATTGATTTTGGGCTTACTTGCTATTATAGGTATCTATATTATTTTTGATTTTCATCCACAATTTCAAGTGGGTATTATTTTCGGAGTCATCTCTGCTTTTGGAAGCGCGTTATTTCCAATTTACAACAAAAGATTGTTGAATAATTTTTCTGCCGAAACATTGATTCTGTTTGAGTTTGCAGGGGGATTGTTATTGCTTAGTTGCTTCTTGCCTTTTTATTTCATGAAGTTCAGTCCGGCCTATTTTTGGCCTTCAGGAACAGACTGGATTTGGCTTTTGGTATTGAGCGTTTTTTGTACCGTTATTGCCTTTGATTTGCAATTGCAATCTTTGAAAAAAATATCAGCATTTACTCAAAATCTAACTTACAATCTAGAGCCTGTTTATGGTGTATTATTGGCTTTTTTTATTTTTAAAGAGCACAATATGTTAAGTGTTCATTTTTACATAGGCGTTGGATTTATCGTATTAGCAGTATTGCTTCAAATGGTAAGGATAATCTTAAGCCCAGTAAGAATTAAAGGAAATTAATTCTCCATGTAATTGCTGCGAAATAACCAAACATTGCACTTACACCGCAGTATTTTTCTTTAGACAATAGCACGGCTCTTTCTACTTTAGGCTTGTCTGTTTCTGAAACTTTTATGGAATAAACAATTGAAACTTTGTCGTAAATTTTTGGATGTTCTTCTGTTAAAGAGGCCTCGATATCAATTGAAAAGTCAATAAAATCGACTTTCATTTTTTGCAAAATCGACACTACATCAATTCCCGTACAACCTGCTAAAGCGGAGAGCATCAGTTTTTTTGGGCTGGGGGCGCCAGATCCGGTAGGCGCATCAGAACTGTCCATTTTGAATTTAAAAGCATCAATTGTTGATTCAAATGCAAAATTTTCTAAGTGTTTGGTTGTAATTTTGTGCATATTCTTAGCTGATTTATTAAGATTTTAGAACAAATCTCTGGAAAGAACGGATTTTTTTCCACGTTTTGGAAAAATACTTTACATGAAACTTTATTTATTCAGTTAATTCCCTACCTTTGCCGTCCAAAAATAAGGAACATGGCTAGAGTATGTCAATTAACGGGTAAGAAACCAATTACAGGTAATAAGGTTTCTCACTCCAACATCAAAACAAAACGCAGGTTTTTACCAAATTTACAAACCAAGCGTTACTTTTTGGCTGAAGAAGACAAATGGGTTACATTGAAATTGTCTTCAGAAGCTATTAGAACCATCAATAAAAATGGTTTATACAGTGTAGTAAAAGAATTACGTGCTGCAGGTGAAAAAATTTAATCAGTGTTAAAACAATAAAAAATGGCAAAGAAAGGTAACAGGGTTCAGGTGATTTTGGAGTGTACCGAGCACAAGACCAGTGGTCAGCCGGGTACAAGCCGTTACATTACCAACAAGAACAAAAAAAATACTCCAGAACGTATGGAGTTGAAAAAGTATAACTCTATCCTAAAAAAGGTTACAGTTCACAAAGAAATTAAATAACAAATCGATTTATTGATACAGATACATGTATTGTATCTATTTGTAAATCATCAAAATAACAACAATGGCAAAAGCAGCTAAAACCGCGATTAAAACTAAAGATCAAAAAGCAGCAGCAGAAGCGAAAAACTGGACAAAAGTGATTCGTACATTGCGCAGTCCTAAATCTGGTGCCTATACCTTCAAAGAAGCTATGGTTCACAAAGATAAAATCAAAGATTTCTTAGGTCAATAGTATTTTTAATTCAAGAAATTATTGTAAAGCTGTTCTGTTATTTCAGAATGGCTTTATTCGTTTTTAGAAGTTTATTTTTTTAAGCATTTTATTCATTGCACATGGGATTATTTGATAAATTATTCGGTAAAAAAGAACAAAAAGAATCACTCGATCAGGGTTTGCAAAAAACCAAGGAAGGTTTCTTTAGTAAGATTGCAAAAGCTGTAGCCGGAAAGAGCACAGTGGATGCAGAAGTATTGGATGATGTGGAAGATGCATTGGTAAGTGCTGACGTAGGTATTGCAACAACAGTAAAAATTATTGACCAATTAGAGAAAAGAATCGCTCGTGATAAATACTTAAATACAACCGAGCTGAATAGCATCATTAAAGAAGAAATTCAAAATATTTTAGTTGCATCTCCGCAGGATACTGATTACATCAATTACGAATTGCCATCGGGACACAAACCACATGTGATATTAGTAGTAGGGGTAAATGGAGTAGGTAAAACAACCACCATTGGTAAACTAGCACATAATTTCTCCTTAGCAGGAAAATCTGTTTTATTGGGCGCTGCGGATACTTTCAGGGCCGCAGCTGTTGATCAGTTGACCATCTGGAGTGAAAGAACAAATGTTCCTATTGTAAAAAAAGAAATGGGCAGTGATCCTGCATCTGTAGCCTATGATACTGTAATTAGTGGAGTTGCTAAAAATGTAGATGTTATTCTCATTGACACCGCCGGAAGATTGCACAACAAAGCTCATCTCATGGATGAATTGTCTAAAATAAAAAGAGTGATACAAAAAGTAATTCCAGATGCACCTCATGAAGTCATGTTGGTATTGGATGGAAGTACAGGGCAAAACGCATTGGAACAAGCTAAGCATTTTACAGCCGCAACAGATGTTACCGCATTAGCCATTACCAAATTGGATGGCACGGCTAAAGGAGGAGTAGTGTTGGCCATTGCTGATCAATTCAAAATACCTGTAAAGTTTATTGGAGTGGGAGAGAAAGCCACCGACTTACTTGTTTTTGATAAACAGGATTTTGTAGATGGGTTGTTTCAGATGAATTCCTAATTTGATAATTTGAAGATGTGCTTATTTGAAAATTCATTGAATTTTACTTGTCAGCAATGTTTCAGGAGAATTGTTCAAAAGGTTTCTGCTTCTCAGAAATGTCTCCTACAAGGGACGTTATTCCAAAATAAAAATTAAAAATTCAAAAAATCAAAATTGAAAGCGAGTCAGTAACTAAAATCAGTTTTTACTTTTTACTTTTAAATTTTGATTTTTTAATTCATCTACAATTATAATACAGCTAACAAAACAAGGAGCCCCTAAGAATAGGGGCTCCGTTTTTTACCAAAACTAACTGCTTATGAGAAATTTTAATTGTCTTTTTTTACTTCATAAAGCTACGTTTACAATTTGCCTTTCGGTGTTAATCGATAGCTAATGTATTGGTAAGAAGTAGTTAAATGCTAGATAAGCTGGATAGGCTGGATAAGCTGGATATGCTGGATATGCTGGATACTGGATACTTGATACTTGATTGTTCAAAAGGTTCAATGTGTTCAAAAGGTTGGAGATAACCTACTGAACTTATTGAACCTTTTGAACTTTTTAAACCTTCTAATTTATGCGAAAGTTTTAATCAAGAGAATGATGAATCCGTAAATTGCAGTGGTGACAAAAATTCCTTTTGCGGTTTTGTCTTTTGCGGTATTGATATATAAAGTGAAGACTGCAGCATTTGCCAACAAAGAAAGGCTCATAGCTGCTGATAATGTTCTGAATCCTGGTTCAACATACAAAAACTGAAAGAACTCTTTCATTGAAAAAATGCCGAATTTGTACCACTTGAAAATCATAAATCCTAACATAGGAGCAATAAGTCCTAATATCATTCCGAAAGTAAGATTGTCTTTTTTGAATATCATTTGAAGGAGATTGTTTTTTCTAAATGTTTTTTTAATGTATAATTTGTTAAGTCGAATTGTACCGGAACGACACTTACATAGTTACGTTGTAATGCCCACACATCAGTATCTTTTCCTTTATCGAAATTTTTAAATTCTCCGGTAAGCCAGAAATATTTTTTTCCTTGAGGGTCAACTCTTTCATCAAAAGCTTCATCATACTTTGCATATGCTTGTTTGCAAATCTTGATGCCTTTGATTTCTTCGTATGGAACGGAGGGAATGTTTACATTTAATAAAAGATGCTTGTCTAATTTCTTTTGTTTTAAAATTGTAGAAACGATGGTGTGTACAATTTTTTGAGCAGGCATCATATCTGCTTCATATCTATAATCTAAAAGTGAGAACCCGATGCTAGGAATACCTTCGATAGAGGCTTCCATAGCTGCCGACATGGTGCCACTGTAAATTACATTGATAGAATGATTGGCGCCATGGTTTATGCCACTCAAACAAATATCTGGTTTGCGGTGAAGGATTTTATCAACGGCTAATTTTACACAATCAACTGGAGTGCCTGAGGTTTGCCAGGCTTCCACTCCTTCAAACAATTCTACTTTATTCATTCTTAAAGGAGAGCCAATGGTTATTGCGTGTCCCATACCACTTTGAGGTTTATCTGGAGCAACGACAACAACTTTTCCAAGTCCTCTGGCAGCTTCAACTAGATTTTTTATTCCGGGAGAAGTAATGCCATCGTCGTTGGTAATTAAAATAATCTTTTCTTCTTTTATAACTTTTGTCATGATAATAAAATATAGGGTGATTAAAATTAGCGTAATTAAAATCTAGGAAAATCTGGACGAGCAATTGCGCCGCCTTTGAAAGACCAAGGTATAGAAATTAGAATCAGTAAAATGGCGATTCCAAAAAAGATTAAAGTTTTTTTGTGTTTGCTTTCAGGAGCCGCTTTTTTAACAGCAGTACGACCTACATGAACCAGTATCCATGCAAGTATCATCATGAAGCCATGCTCTACGATAAAGAATCTGTCGTAACTATTTTTCATCACTTCACCCATCGTTTTCATTTTAGCAAACCATCCGTTTGAATACAATAAAATGATGCCCATTAACAATTGCAGGTCGCAAAAAATCATAAAGAACAAACTGATTTTATTGTCAGCAGATGAATACGCTCTTTTCTTTAAGACGCCGCCTATTGAAGTAATCACAGCAAGTAATCCAAAAATTAATATGGCCCATCTGATCAGGCTGTGTAAAATAAGTACTGATTGCATAATTTTCATTTTAGGCAAATTTAGACAAATAGTTGGTTGAAAAGCCCCCTCAATCCCCCGAAGGGGGAAGTTTTCATTTCGGAAATAAAAAATCCTTTATGTTTCTGAGTGTCATTTTGGCGAAAGAAAAATTCGTGAATTTGTGGGTATAATAAATTCAAAATTCAAAAATAAATTCACAGCTTCATTTGTGAATTCGAGTTTTAAACAAATAAAAAATTAAAAAACTTCGTGAAACTTTGTGACTTGGTGTCTTTGTGGCAAAAAAATAATCAGTTTCCCCTTTGGGGGGATTAAGGGGGCTTATTCGTGGCCAACAAAAAAATAAATTTTGTCAAACTAAAATATTTAGTATATTTGTGCTAATCAAATTAGTTTAGTTATGTCAAAAGCCGGATTAAACCTCAAATATCTTCGCAAACTGCGCGGATGGACACAAGAAGAATTTGCCAATAAATTAAACATTAAGCGTTCATTGATTGGATCTTATGAAGAAGAAAGAGCCGATCCAAGAATCGAAATTCTCGAGGTCGTCTCGAACATGTTTAAACTGTCAATGGACGAATTGTTGTTGAAAGATTTGTCTCAGTCTGTTAATACAGGCGGTTATTTGCAAAAGCGAAGAATGATGAAAATAGGCAGTGCTGACAGAAATGTGATTCACTTCGTTCCGGTTAAAGCTGCAGCTGGTTATCTTACAAGTTACGCCGACAGTGAATTTATTGACGAACTCAATACATTCACACTTCCCATGCTTACTGGTGGCGATTATCGAGCCTTTGAAATCATTGGTGATAGTATGTTGCCCACACCAAGTGGAAGTATCATTGTAGGAGAGAAAGTAGAATCACTTGAAGATACCAAAAATGGACAAGCATATATTGTAGTCAGTAAAAATGAAGGTATCGTTTACAAGCGTATTCAAAAAAATAATAAGTCTAAAAGCAAAATCACACTTGAAAGCGATAACCCCAATTACCAGCCTTACCAAATCAATGCTGAAGATATCGTTGAATTGTGGCAGGCTCAAGTGGTTATAGGAAAAGTAGCTTCTCAGCAAAGATGGGATGTAAATTCATTGGCCAATCTTGTAAACAATTTACAGGATCAGGTGAGTACGTTGAAGAAGAAGATGAACTGATGTTAATTTGTTTCAAAGGTTCAAAAAGTTCAATAGGTTCAAAAGTTTAAATCGCTACACTTCCTGCTTGCCGGTAGGCAGTGTTTAAAGGTTTAAGGTACGAACGCCAAACAATAAACACCAAACAAGCGCAGCGACCAAACAACAAACATTCTTTGTTCATTTCTTGTGCAAAACTGCTTCTCAAAACGAATCTATCTCTTTTAGCAAAATCATACCTTCAAAATATTATTAGATACATCGATAACAATTAAAAAAAACAACATGATTAAGTTACAGATCATTGGCAATCTGGGAAAAGATTGCATCGTAAAGGAAGTAAATGGTAAAAATGTCATCAACTTCAGCGTGGCTCACACAGAGCGTTACAAAGATTCACAGGGTAATCAAAAAGAAAGAACTACCTGGGTAGAATGTGCTTATTGGACAGACAGAACTGCCGTAGCTCAGTATTTAACCAAAGGAAGAACGGTTTATGCAGAAGGTTCTCCTGAAGCAGATGCATACAGCAACAAAGAGGGACAACCTGCCGCTACACTAAGAATGCGTGTGCAAAATGTACAATTGCTTAGTAATAATAGTGGTAACGAAGGAGCAACTCCAGCTTATTCTAATGCCGGCTCAACATCAGTTTCTTCTAACCCTGTTAATACTCCGGCAGAAATGTCGACTACAGGTGGAGATGATGGACT
>CANGEZ010000111.1 GCA_947452875.1 Chitinophagaceae bacterium | reverse complement strand
GGTTACCAATGGAGCGAGTTGAAAAATGAATGTGTGCGTCCTTTTGAATTGCCTTTACGAATATTAAGTTCTGATAAAACTACCCAAACGTGCGTTTTATTTTCAACCGACAGCAGCCGTGCTGAAATCTTTTCCGTTGATGGACATTTTATTCTCGAAAGAACTGCGTCTGGTCACTATGAAAAAATACTAAAACACCAATCTGCTCATTTAGATAGAAATGAAATAGGAGAATGGAATTGGGTTTTTGAAAATTGAGGCTAATCAAAAGGCTCAGACAATCATCAATCCACAACCTCTGATGTCGCTATTTTCAATTCTTCCCGTAATTTCAAAACTTCCATCAGCATAAACAATTCCGGAATCCTCAGTGGCAATAAAGCTGCAACTATTGATATTGGCAAGGTCGATCACATTGATGCCACCAAAATGAGAATGGGTTTCACTAAAATCAGAAAAGGTCTCTAACGGATTATCCAATTCACGTACCATGAGTTTCATCCAGGGCGGACAATTAAAAATACCATTACCTTTCGAATAAGCCTGCGACAACAATTCCGTCATGCCATATTCCGAATGAATTTCATTGACTCCAAAATTATGTTTCAATTGTTTGTGAAGTTCCTGCTTACTGAGTTCTTCGCGTCTGCCTTTCATACCGCCAGTTTCCATTACAATGGTCTGATTTGATTGCATTGGAAATTTTTCTGAAAAATCAAGTAATGCGTAACTAACACCAATAAGTAGCGTTTTTTGCTGCCTAACTTCATTCAATTCAAGTATTTTCTTCAGTGCTTCAAACTCATATAAATAGAATCCACTATTCTCATGTCTGCTTAGGGTAATCAATTTATCCACCATATAAACCAGTGAAGAACCCTTTCTTTCAAGGTAGGAGGGCAATAGGCCTATGATACAATAATCATTGATGTTGCCATAAAATTCAGTAAATGATTGTAAAAAGCTTGATTCATAAATGCTCAAATCTTTTACAAAATGCTTGCTCGAAATCGAACCAGTTGTACCACTGCTTTCAAAAACAGCATCTTCATCAAAAATGCCAGTTTTTATGGTTCTGCTTTTAAAAAATTGAATGGGCAAAAAAGGAATTTGCGAACTTGAAGTAATGGCGTTCTTGTCAATTTTAAGAGCATTACAATACTCATTGTAGGTGCTATTGAATTCGTATTGAAATTGAAAAAATTCAATAGCAACAGCTTCGAAATCATCATGTGAGATGTTTAAAATCCTGTTTTTGAGTTCCTGGTATTTTTTTTCGTATTCCGTCATTTATGCAAAAATCGCTTTTTTATTTTAAGATTGGAATATCAATGTGGTTATGTAAATTTGGTTACAAAATAAAAAGATGCGTACAATACTTTTTTTAGTGCTTATTGTTTTTTTTATGATTTCTTGCAGTAAGGACAAATTTACTTCCGAACCTAAAATAACCTATTCATCAATAACGCCTAATTCTTGGTCGAGCGACAATACCAGCATCAACGGCCCCTTATTAAAATTTCAACTCACTGATTTGGAAGGCGATTTTGGGTTTCAGGATACTTCAGTTTCTTATGTTTATGTAAGAAATGTGGCAGATTCATTAAGTCCTTTTGATTCCATCCCATTTCCTCCAATTGATATTGCTGACAAAAAAAATTTGAATGTAGAAGTGAATGTTGATTTAGGAAACATACTTCCTCCGGCGCATATTACTCGACCTTTTACTGATACTTTGTTTTTTGAAGTATATGTCAAGGATTTCGCTGATCACAAAAGCAATGTGATAGTTTCCGGAAATCCTCTTTATTTTATTACACCATAATGCGCATACTTAATTTTATTTTATCGCATTCCATTTTTATCGCCTTTTGTGCAGGCGCATTGGTATATCAATCTTATCTATTATTAAATTTACCATTCAGACCTGAAGTGTTTGGTCTGGTTTTTTTTGCCACACTTGCTGCTTATAACACATACTGGATGTTGTGTAAACTAAACAATGACAACAAAGAAAAGCGTCCATTGACTTTCAGTGCTTATTCGGGTTATTTTATTTTGTTTGTGGCCAGTACAATCGCAGTGCTTGATTATTTATGGCAAATGCCTTCATTTTTTCCAATGGTAACCATTGCTTCGATACTTACTTTTTTATATTTATTACCGGTTATCTCTTCCGTCAAATTCAGATTGGGAAAGAATACAGGAATTATAAAAACATTGTTGCTTGCATTTACTTGGAGTTTTTTTACTGTATTAATTCCTGCTTATGGTGAAATCGTGGCTCATCTGAATGAAGTCATTTGCTTGTTCTTCATGCGATTTTTTTTCATGCTGATGCTATGTGTGATTTTTGATTCAAGAGACGTGAGCATAGATAAATTGAGAAATTTGCCAAGTATTGCAACTGATTTTAGCAAAAAAACATTGACGATAATAATGATGTTTGTTCTTGGCGGATATGTATTGTCTTTATTCGGATTGCATCAATTTGTTGGTAATTCAATATATCTGTTTTTATTGCTTACAGTAGGTTCATTGACATTCATCATTTATTTACTGGCTTTAAAAACCAGAGGTTATTATTTTTATTATTTTCTAGTCGATGGCTTGATGATATTATCGGCTTTATCTCTTTATATGGCAACTATTTAGTTAATTTGTTTATTAAATAAAAAAACATGGCAAAGGCAAAATCTAAAAAATCAATTGTGAGCGATGCTTCATACGCTTTTCTTAAAGAATATATCAATAATGCTTCTCCAACAGGATTTGAAAGCAGCGGGCAAGTGTTGTGGATGAATTATTTAAAACCTCATGTGGATGAAATGTTTACGGATCCATACGGAACGGCTGTTGGTGTCGTAAATCCAAAAGCAACATTTAAAGTAGTCATTGAGGCTCACGCCGATGAAATCAGTTGGTTTGTCAATTATATTTCTGCCGAAGGCTTAATTTATTTAAAAAGAAATGGTGGTGTGGATCACCAGATTGCACCTTCAATGCGTGTTTTAATTCATGGTAAAAAAGGTCCGGTTAAAGCTGTTTTCGGTTGGCCAGCCATTCACACGCGTTTAAGCAACAACGATAGTAAAGAGCCTCAACCAAAAGTTGACAATCTTTTTCTTGATTGTGGAGCTCGAAATAAAAAAGAAGTAGAAGCTTTAGGCATTCATATTGGAGCAGTTGCTACTTATGAAGAAGGTTACGATGAACTGGCTCACGGATATTTAATTGGTCGTGCTTTCGATAATAGAATAGGTGGTTTCATGATTGCGGAAGTGGCCAGATTGCTGAAAGAAAACAAAAAGAAATTGCCATATGCTTTATATGTTGTGAATGCAGTTCAAGAAGAAATTGGCTTAAGAGGAGCGGAGATGATTGCACGTCGTATCAAGCCAGATGTGGCCATTATTACTGATGTAACTCATGACAGCACAACTCCAATGATAAATAAGATTATCGAAGGCGAATGTAAATGCGGTGCGGGTCCTTCTTTATGTTATGGTCCTGCTGTACACAATAAATTATTGAATGTAGTTCAAGATGTAGCTGTTAAGTCAAAAATTCCTGTTCAGTTACGTGCCGTTAGTAGAAGCACAGGAACAGATACCGATTCATTTGCTTATGCCAATGATGGATGTCCTTCAGTATTGATTTCAATTCCTTTGCGTTATATGCATACAACAGTGGAGATGTTACACAAAGACGATATCGAAAACACCATCAAATTGATGTATGAAACTTTACTGACCTTAACTCCCAAAACGAATCTGAGTTATTTTAAATAAACATAAACATGTATAATCAGAGTGGGAGGTTTTTAAGATTGTTTGGAAATATTTTGTTTTCAGTAATCGGATTTATTCTATTAGTCGCATTAATCATGCTGGCTTTGAGGTTGATCAGCAGTGGTTTTGATGCCATTCCTTGGTTCACCTATTTTTATATGTGCATTGTATTATTGATTCCGCCAAGTTTGTTTGGGACGGTCCATATCATATTCTTCAGAAAGACAAAATTCCATCCATCAAGATGGGTGAAATACATTTCTTACTTTTTGTTTACTGCCTTATTAATCAGCTGGGCGGTTATTTTGATTATTGATTTCAAAGAGTTTTTTACCAATCATTATCCTGATATTGAAAGGTATTATGCCTTCAATTTGCTCATACTTTTCATCAATGTCGCAGTCATCTTTTTCACAGGCGTGTTACAAGCGCTGACAACGGAGAAGGAGAAGGATTGGATGGAGCGGAGAAGGCAATTTGACAATTGATTGATTTGATAATTTGGTGATGAGCCAATATCAATATTACAATGTGTCAATTTGGTAATTTGGACAATGAAGTGTCCTATCTTCAAATTAACACATTACCAAATTATCAAATTAACGCAATCTCCAACACCTGCTGCATCGTCTTCACATAATGAAAAGTAATGCCTCCGATGAATTTTTGATTGATTTCTTCTACATCTTTTTCATTTTGCCAGCACATAATGATTTCTTTTATACCTGAGCGCTTTGCAGCTAGTACTTTTTCTTTGATACCACCAACTGGTAATACCTGCCCGCGTAAAGTAATTTCGCCGGTCATCGCCAAATAAGGTTTTATTTTTCTTCCGGTGAATGCGCTTGTTAATGCCGTCATCATCGTAATACCTGCACTCGGACCATCTTTAGGAACGGCACCTTCAGGAATGTGTATGTGAACATTTTTTGTTGTAAACAGTTCGGCATTGATGCCTATTTTTTTCGCATTGGTTTGAATCCATGTGAAAGCAGTAGTCGCACTTTCTTTCATCACATTGCCCAAATTGCCGGTCATTTTTAATTCGCCTTTTCCATCACTGAGCTGTGTTTCAATAAATAAAATGTCACCACCAACATAAGTCCAGGCCAGGCCTATAGCCACACCCGGAATGTTCGACATTTTATAAATCTCATTACTGAATTTTGATTTACCCAATATCTTTTCAATATCAGCCGCTGTGATGGTTGTTTTTAATTTGCCTTTTACCACAAACTCTTTTGCCTGATAGCGCATCACGCTTGCGAGTAAACGATCCAATTCTCTTACACCACTTTCTCTTGTATAATCTGCAATTATTTTTTCAATCACAGTATCATTCATTTTGAAACTGTTTTCTTTCAATCCATGCATTTGTTTTTGCTTTGGAATCAGATGTTGCTTTGCAATTTCAATTTTTTCTTCAATGGCATAACCACTTAGGTCGATGATTTCCAGGCGATCACGCAAGGCAGGTTGGATACTGCTGAGGCTGTTGGCAGTTGCAATGAACAATACTTTACTCAGGTCGTATTCTAGTTCCAAATAATTGTCGTAAAAAGAATTGTTTTGTTCAGGGTCGAGTACTTCCAATAATGCTGAAGAAGGGTCGCCACGATGATCGGCACCCACTTTATCTATTTCATCCAAAATCATAACCGGATTGCTCGATTTCGTTTTGCGGATAGATTGAATGATTCTTCCGGGCATGGCACCAATATAGGTTTTGCGGTGTCCACGTATTTCGCTTTCATCATGCAAACCGCCCAAACTTACTCTGATGTATTTTCTGTTGATGGCTGCAGCAATGCTTTTGCCCAAACTTGTTTTACCGATACCCGGAGGGCCGATGAAACACAAGATTGGACTTTTCATATCACCTTTCAATTTCAAAACAGCAAGATATTCAAGGATACGTTCCTTGATTTTATCCATGCCATAATGATCTTTATCGAGCACTTTTTTTGCTTTCTTTAAATCATATGAATCTTCAGTGTACTCTTCCCATGGAAGGTCGAGAAGCAAATCAAGATGGTTATAAATAACTGAATAATCGGGCGTGGAAGGATGCATTCTTTCCAATTTCTCGATACTCTTGTTGAACATTTCTTTTGCAGCGGCCGTCCATTTTTTGGATTCAGCTTTCTTCATCATTTCCTTTACTTCAGCAGCGTTTTCACCACCCAATTCATCTTTGATGGCTTTCATTTGCTGTTGTAGGAAATAATCTCGTTGTTGTTTATCGAGTTCAGCTCTTGTTTTATTGGTTACTTTATTTTTGAGTTCAGCATATTGTAATTCAGTATGCATGAGGTTCATCAACAATTCACCACGTTCTCTTATGTTGTTGATTTCAAGTAATTGTTGTTTTTGTTTCAAATCGCAGTTGAGATTGCTACTCACGAAATGAATCAGGAAAGAAGGCTTTTCAATATTTTTTAAAATGATGGCAGCTTCACTCGGTATATTCGGTGATACATTCACAATCTGTCCGGCTAAATCTTTAATACTGCTGATCATCGCATTGAAGTCAGGATCCATTTTATGTTCCTCTTCTTCTATTAATTGAATTTTTGCCTTGAAATAAGGATCTTCTGATACAAATTCCATGCAGGTGAATCTACTACGTCCTTGGATGATAATCGTAGTGCCGCCATCGGGCATTTTAATCAACTTTACAATTTTCGCTACCGTTCCAATTTTTTCCAAATCATTTATGGTTGGTTCTTCAATGCTACTGTCTTTTTGTGCCAAAACGCCAACCAATTTGTCAGTTTTATAAGCATCAGAAACAGCCTTAATGCTCTTGTCTCTGCCCACAGTAATCGGAATAACCACACCCGGAAACAAAACTGTATTTCTTAAAGGTAAAATTGGCAATTCATCCGGAATCGGCGTGGAATCGGCACCTGGTTCTTCTTCATTCAAAGGAATTATTGGCATAAACTCCATTTCATCCTCATTACCCTGCATAAAAATATTTTTACTCATATAGATTTTGTATAAAAAGACAATTTGGCAAATTTAATGCTATTGTTCTTATTT
>CANGEZ010000110.1 GCA_947452875.1 Chitinophagaceae bacterium | reverse complement strand
TTTACCTGCTGATTTACCTGCTTTTCTTCTAAGTACTTCACCAGCGAATTTAACGCCTTTACCTTTGTATGGTTCTGGTTTACGTAAGCTGCGTATTTTAGCACAAACCTGACCTAATAATTGTTTATCGATACTCTCAAGCGAAATCATTGGGTTTTTACCTTTTTCCTGAGTGGTAGTAACTTTCAATTCTTTTGGAATTTCAAAAATGATATTGTGAGAATAACCTAAAGCAAGATCAAGGATGTTTCCTTGGTTGGCTGCTTTATAACCTACCCCTACTAATTCCATTTCTTTTTTATAACCTTCAGTAACACCTTTAACCATGTTGCTGATTAAAGAGCGATATAATCCATGCATAGCACGGTGACGAATTTGATCAGTTGGACGACCCACTAATACTTCTCCGTTATTGATTTCAATAGTAATATCTCTGTCGATTGTTTCTTTCAATTCACCTTTTGGTCCTTTTACAGAAACAATGTTGTCTTTTCCTAGAGTAATAGTAACTCCTGCTGGAACAGTTACTGGTTTTTTACCTATACGACTCATGATGTTAATTTAAAGTTTTAAAAAATCTGTTTTGCGGTCAGCCATGTATAGAAGGCTTAAGGCATTTAATTATTAGAATATGCTGCAAAGTATTTCGCCACCAACATTATGTGCTTTCGCATCTTTGTCGGTCATTACTCCTTTAGAAGTAGAAACGATTGAAATACCAAGACCATTTTTTACACGTTTGATTTCTTCTGGTTTGGCGTAAGTACGCAAACCTGGACGGCTGATTCTTTCTAAACTTTGAATCACCGGTAATTTTGTAGATGGGTCGTATTTCAAAGCGATTTTGATTACACCTTGTTTGCTATCATCTTCAAATTTGTATTTCAGAATATAACCTTTATCGTAAAGGATTTCAGTAATACGTTTTTTAAGATTACTTGCAGGGATTTCTACGATACGATGGTTAGCCATCTGTGCGTTACGAATTCTTGTTAAGTAGTCTGCAATTGGATCAGTTACCATTGTTATTTCTGTTAATTGATTTAGAATTTATTTGCTGCGGAATTTTTATGCTGGCTCCACATCCAGTATCCAGTATCTAGTATCTAGCCTATCCAGCCAGTTTTACCAACTCGCTTTCGTCACACCAGGAATTTTTCCTGCCAAAGCCATATCGCGGAACATTAAACGGCTAACACCGAAATGACGCATATAACCTCTTGAACGACCTGTAAGCTGACATCTGTTTTTTAATCTAACAGGAGAAGCATTTTTTGGGAGAAGATCCAAAGCGCTGTAGTTGCCTTCTGCTTTTAGAGCTGCTCTTTTAGTTGCGTATTTAGCAACCATTTTTTCTCTTTTTGCCTGTCTGGCTGTAATTGATTTTCTGGCCATATTTTAATTTTCAGATTTTTTAATGTTCTTGAAAGGCATACCCATTTCTTTAAGCAATTCGTATGCTTCTTCGTTGGTGTTTGCTGTTGTTACGAAAGTGATGTCCATACCAGTGATTTTATTCACTTTATCGATATCGATTTCAGGGAAGATGATTTGTTCAGTAACACCTAAAGTGTAGTTACCACGACCATCAAACGCTTTATCGTTGATACCTTTGAAATCACGTACACGAGGCAATGAAACTGAAACCAAACGATCAAGGAATTCGTACATTTTTACACCACGCAAAGTAACTCTTGCGCCGATGGGCATGCTTTTACGAAGTTTGAAGTTGGAGATATCTTTTTTAGAGATCGTCGCAACAGCTTTTTGTCCAGTGATATTTGACAATTCATCAACAGCGATGTCGATTAATTTCTTATCAGTTACAGCACCATTTACACCACGATTCAAACAAATCTTGGTTAGTTTTGGAGCCTGCATTACAGTTTTATAACTGAATTTTTTCATTAAAGCAGGTACAACTTCATTTTTGTACTTATCTGCTAATCTTGGAGTATTTGTATTTGTGCTCATTATTTGATTACCTCCCCTGATTTTTTAGCGATTCTAACTAATTTACCTTTTACTCTGTCTCTTTTAACTTTAGATGGACCTTTAGATTTAGCATCCCAAAGCATTACATTGCTGATTGCGATTGGAGCTTCTACTTTTTCGATGCCACCTTTAGTGTTTTGAGCAGATGGTTTTGTGTGTTTTGTTACAATGTTCACACCTTCTACCAATACACGGCCTTTGTCAATAATTACCTCTAAAACCTTACGTGGTTTAGTCAAGTCTTTATCGTCTCCAGTGATCACCACTACAGAGTCGCCTTTCTTGATGTTGAACTTTGGTTTAAATCTTGTACTCATTATATTTAGCTTTTGGCTTTTAGCTTATTGAAGCTGATTAACGTAATTGATTAAAGCACTTCAGGTGCAAGAGAAATAATTTTCATGTAACCTTTATCTCTCAATTCACGAGCCACTGGCCCGAAAATACGTGTACCTCTTGGTTCGTCGGAATTGTTCAACAATACTACTGCGTTGTCATCAAAACGGATATAAGAACCATCTTTACGACGTAATTTGTTTACAGTACGAACAATAACCGCTTTGCTTACAGTACCTTTCTTGATACCACCGGCAGGCATGGCATCTTTAACAGTAACAACGATCTTGTCTCCGATCTTTGCATAATCCTGTCCGCTGTTTCCCAATACACGGATACACAAAACTTCTTTGGCTCCGCTATTGTCTGCAACGTTTAATCTACTCTCTTGCTGTATCATTTTATTTAGCTTTAAACTGACGAATAACATTCGGCAGTTGATAATTATTAATAGTTGTGACTACATTTTTAAAAAATGCAGAAAAAATTACTTTACTTTTTCAACCACTTCTACCAGTCTCCAGCGTTTAGTTTTGCTTAAAGGACGGCTTTCCATGATTTTCACGATATCTCCGATGCTACACTCATTTTTTTCATCATGAGCATGGAAGCTTGTCGTTTTCTTAAGGAACTTTCCGTATAACGGATGCTTGATCTTACGTTCAACCTTTACTGTAATGGTTTTATCCATTTTATTACTGGATACCACACCTACTCTGGTTTTCCTTAAGTTTCTTTCTATTGTGTTTGTTGTTTCCATCATGTATTGTTTTATTGGATTAAGCTCCAATTTGAATTTTTCTTAATTGAGTTTTTAAACGAGCGATATCTCTTCTCAAAGAGCGAATGCTTTGAGGATTATCCAAAGGATTTAAAGAATGAGCGAAAGTCAATTTCTTGATGCGCATTTCATCTTCCTTTATTTTAGCTGTTAATTCAGCTTCGTTCATTCCGTTTAGGGTTTTTACAAAATCAACTTTTTTTGACATCTTCTTTTTTTTGATAGTGATTTGATGTGATCCGGGAACTTAATTTTTTGATTAAGCGTGGTAATCGTGACTGACTACGAACTTAGTTAGGATCGGTAATTTTTGAGCAGCCAATTCGAAAGCTTCTTTAGCAACCTGTTGAGGTACACCATCAGCTTCGAATAAGATACGACCTGGTTGTACGATAGCAGCCCATCCTTCCGGATTACCTTTACCTTTACCCATCCTTACCTCTGCTGGTTTTGCAGTAATTGGTTTATCAGGGAATACTCTGATCCATACGTTTCCTTCACGTTTCATGTGACGAGTCATTGCCTGACGAGCACTTTCAATTTGACGATTGGTTAACCATACACTATCCAATGCTTTTAAACCGAATGTTCCGAAAGCAAGAGTAGCTCCTCTTTTAGTATTTCCTTTCATTCTACCTTTCTGACTCTTTCTGTGTTTGGTTCTTTTTGGTTGTAACATCTTATGTTAATTTGACAATTTGATAATTTGATAATTAAGAAAAGCGATGATTATCTTCTTCCACCGCCGCCACCGCCGCGTCTTTCACCACCACGATCATTACCACCTCTTCCACCGCCTCTTCTGTCATCTCCACCTCTTCTATCGAATCCACCTTGTGGTCTTTCTGTACCATCATTTTTAGCACCAGCAACTACATTTGGATTTAAATCTCTTTTACCCAATACTTCGCCTTTACAAATCCAAACTTTGATACCTATTTTACCATAAACAGTAAGAGCGAAAAGACTTGCGTAGTCGATATCCATTCTTAAAGTATGTAACGGTGTACGTCCTTGTTTGATTTCTTCGCTACGAGCGATTTCAGCACCACCCAAACGACCACCAACTTTTACTTTAATTCCTTCTGCACCCATACGTAATGCTGAAGCGATAGCCATTTTAATAGCTCTTTTATAATTGATACGATTTTCGATTTGACGAGCAATAGTATCAGCAACAATAGTAGCGTCTAATTCTGGTCTGCGTATTTCAAGAATGTTGATTTGAACATCTTCTTTACCACAAAGTTTTTTTAATTCTTCTTTGATTCTATCAACTTCGCCACCACCTTTACCGATGATGATACCTGGCTTAGAAGTATGAATCGTAACGATCAATTTGTTAAGTGTACGCTCGATAACGATTTTAGCGATACCACCTTTGTTGATACGTGCATTCAGATAATTTCTGATTTTATCATCTTCAATTAGTTTGCCTGCATAATCTTTTTTGCTAGCGTACCAATTGCTGTCCCAGCCACGGATGATTCCTAATCTTGCACCTATCGGATTTGTTTTCTGACCCATATTCGGTTTTTAAATATTAGTTTGTATTAATCTTTTTTGGTTGATTTTGTTTTTTTTGCTTTTGGAGCTTCTACAGCAACTTCTTCAACAGCTTCTACTGGTGCTGCTACTGCTTTAGAACCAACTGTATCAACAATTACAGTTACGTGGTTGCTACGCTTGCGAACTCTGTAACCACGACCTTGTGGAGCAGGACGCATACGCTTAATTACTCTTGCACCATCAACAAAAATTGTTTTTACCACCAATGCTGATTCATCAGAACCTTCATTCTTTTGTTTCCAGTTGCTGATGGCAGAAACTACCAGTTTGCGCAAAGGCACAGCAGGATGTTTTGGGTTGTGATCCAAAATAGCCAAAGCTTTTTCAACTTTCATTCCGCGAATCAAATCAGCCAGCAAACGCATTTTGCGTGGTGATGTTGGATAATTATTCAATTTTGCTACTGCTTCCATTTTACTATGTTTAAGGTTTAAAGATGAGCTTCAAAATTTTACTTTTTTAGCTTAAATCAGTAAACGATTTTTATGATACTTTTTTACTTGAGTGACCTCTGAAATTTCTTGTTGGTGCAAATTCACCTAATTTATGTCCCACCATGAATTCTGTTACATAAACTGGAACAAATTTGTTTCCGTTATGAACTGCAAAAGTTTGTCCTACGAAATCAGGAGTGATTGTACTTCTGCGACTCCAGGTTTTGATTACCGTTTTCTTTGCTTTTCCTTCGATGATAGCATTTACTTTACCTTCAAGTTTTGCTTCGATATAAGGACCTTTTTTTAACGAACGAGCCATGTTTTATTTTTTTCTGTTTATTTTCCGGTGTTACCCGGATATTTTAACAATTGAATGAATGATTGATTATTTGTTTGGTAATTTTTTACCGTTTCTTCTTTGGATAATCATTTTATCAGAACCTTTACCTCTTGTACGAGTGATTTGTCCTTTAGCATATTTACCCTTACGACTACGTGGATGACCTCCTGAAGCTCTACCTTCACCACCACCCATCGGGTGATCAACCGGATTCATCGCAACTGCTCTTGTGCGTGGTCTGATACCTTTCCATCTGTTACGACCTGCTTTACCCATGCTTTCCAAATTGTGATCGCTGTTGCTGGTAACACCAACAGTTGCGTAACAATTGATCAACACTTTTCTCAACTCACCACTAGGCATTTTAATAACAGCGTATTTTCCTTCCTTATTGGTTAATTGAGCAGATGTACCTGCAGAACGAACTAAAATTCCACCTTGTCCAGGTTGCATTTCAATGTTGTGAACATTTGTACCCAAAGGCATGTTTTTCAACATCAACGCGTTTCCTAATTCAGGAGCTACTGAATCACCACTGATAACAGTTTGACCAACTTGTAAACCCTGAGGAGCAAGTATATATCTTTTTTCACCATCAGCATAAGCCAATAAAGCGATGAAAGCTGTTCTGTTTGGATCGTACTCGATTGTTTTTACAGTAGCAGGAATATCTTTCTTGCTTCTTTTGAAATCAACCAAACGATACATTGTTTTATTACCACTACCCATGTATCTCATGGATCTTCTACCCTGCGCATTTCTACCAGCAGTACTTTTTTGCTTTTCAAGCAAAGATTTCTCTGGAGTAGAGGTAGTAATTTCTGCATAAGCATTACCAATTCTCCAACGGGTTCCTGCTGTAATCGGTTTGTATTTTCTAAGTGCCATTTTTAAAAACTTTTATTTGTCAAAACTTTGCGGTGCTGACCACCATTCATGAATAAATTAATTTCGATTATACGTTTCCGTAAAGATCAATTGTTTCGCCTGCAGCTACAGTTACCAGAGCTTTCTTTTTAGCAGGCTTTCTTCCTACAATAAATCCAGCTTTGGTATATTTAGCTTTCAATTTTGAAGGCATCACCATTGTATTTACTTCTTCTACTTGTACACCATAGAAAGCTTCAATAGCTCTTTTGATTTCAAGTTTGTTTGCTTTTCTGTCAACCACAAAAGCGTAACGGTTCATTTTCTCTGCCTGCTTATTAGCCTTCTCAGATAAAATTGGTTTTATTAATACGTCTGACAGTTTCATAATTAATGTTGTTATTTTTTAAAATTCAAAATTCAAAATTCAAAAGTTAAAAAAACAAGATTGATTTTTACTTTTTAATTTTTACTTTTTAATTGTTACGCTTCAGTTTCAGTGAATAATTTTGCTGCTTTTTCAGTCATTACCAAATAATTGGCGTTTAGAATGTCGTAAGTATTCATGTCGCTTAAAACAGA
>CANGEZ010000109.1 GCA_947452875.1 Chitinophagaceae bacterium | reverse complement strand
CAATTGGAAGACCAGGTAATGGAAATAGGTGAAAGAACTGCTATGGAGTTGGGTATTCACGGTTTACATAAAGAATTGATCAGAATGGTGGGCAGAATGCGTTTCCGTTCTTCTTATGGTCAGAATTTATTGATGCACAGTCGTGAAACTGCTAATCTTTGTGCGATCATGGCTTCTGAATTGGGCATGAATCCTAAATTGGCTAAGCGTGCCGGTTTGCTTCATGATATTGGAAAAGTTCCGGATGAAGAAACTGAATTGAGCCATGCTTTGTTAGGTGCTAAATTAGCTGAGAAATATGGCGAAAATCCTGCGGTTGTGAATGCCATCGGCGCTCACCATGATGAAATGGAAATGAAATACGTGATTTCTCCAATTATACAGGCTTGCGATGCGATAAGCGGTGCCAGACCAGGTGCGAGAAGAGAAATCATGCAGCAATACATTCAGCGTATCAAAGACCTTGAAAACTTGGCATTGGCCTATCAAGGTGTAGAAAAAGCTTATGCTATTCAAGCAGGACGTGAGCTGAGGGTAATTGTAGAAGCAGATAAAGTAACCGATAACGATAGCGAAAAATTAAGCTTTGAAATCGCTCAGAAAATACAAACTGAAATGACTTTCCCTGGTCAGATTAAAGTAACTGTAATCAGAGAGAAGAGAGCGGTGAATATTGCGAGATAATTTTGTTTAAGATGGTCTATTAGTCCTGTTCAATAGGTTTGAAAGGTTCAAAAAGTTCAATAGGTTTTTAAAACCGCTGGAACTTTTTGAACCTTTTGAACGTTTGGAACCTTTTAAACTTATGAATCTCCAAAAAAAATCCTCTTCAAACTTTATATTCTAAACATTTCCCCCTACCTTTGCCCTCCGTTAAAATAAAAGATTATGAACGCAGTAGATTTTGTACACGAGCAGTTGACTAAGAAAGCAACAGTTCCTACATTCAAAGCAGGTGATAACATCACAGTAAATTATAAAATTCAGGAAGGTAATAAAGAGCGTATCCAGAGCTTTAAAGGCGATGTGATTAAACGTCAGGGTGTTGGCGCTACAGCTACTTTTACTGTACGTAAAATGAGTGATGGTGTAGGTGTAGAAAGACTTTTCCCTATTCATTCACCAAACATCGAGAGCATTGTTTTAAACAAAGTAGGTCGTGTTAGACGTGCTAAATTGTATTTCTTACGTGAAAGAAGCGGTAAGAGTGCACGTATTAAAGAAAAAAGAATGGCTGTTGCTGCAAAAAAATAATCAGCAAGTCTTCATATATTTTAAAAAGCGAGAATCTATGATTTTCGCTTTTTATTTTAAGTCAACACTAACAACTAATCTCAATTTTTAATGCTTATTACTATTTAAAGTATTAACTTTGACAAAATTTTTTTTATGGATATTACAACTTTCAACACTGTTTTTTTAGCAATGCCAGGCTTCACAGAAATGTTGCCTATTTTGCTCATAGCATTACTTATTTTTGGCGGAAAGAAAATTCCAGAATTGATGAAAGGCTTAGGCACTGGAATACGTGAATTCAATGACGCTAAGAATAACGTGAAAAAAGAAATACAAGAAAGCACTACTGAAAAAGAAACTAAATAATTCAGGTTTTCTTCAAATAATTTTAAATACGGCCGAAGTGAGCTGCTACCTTTTAAAAGTAGTTGCGCGCTTCGGCTGATTTTTTAAACACCAAATGTTTTTATTCTCCGATATACAACAATACCATCTTGATTTAATCAATCGAAAGACTTCCTGTGTTGAAGCTGTTGAGCATTACTTAACTGTCATTGCAAAAAACCAGCAATTAAATGCTTTTGTAGAAGTATATAATACAGAGGCGCTAGAAAGAGCTAAAGCACTTGATAAAAACAGAAGTCAACAATTACCAACAGGTAAGCTACATGGGGTTGTAATCGCTTTAAAAGATGTGATTTGTTATAAAGACCACAAGGTAACCGCAGCATCAAAAATTTTAAAAGATTTCGCTTCCTTATTTAATGCATCTGCAGTTCAATATTTATTGGATGAAGAGGCCATCATCATTGGCTCATGCAACTGCGATGAATTTGCCATGGGCAGCAGTAATGAGAACTCCTCTTATGGAAGCGTAAAACATCCCATTGACAATTCAAAAGTACCTGGTGGTTCTTCTGGCGGAAGCGCCGTAGCTGTAAGTGCAGGTATGTGTATGGTCAGTTTGGGTAGTGATACCGGAGGCTCTGTTCGCCAGCCGGCAGATTTCTGTGGCATCGTAGGATTCAAACCTACTTATGGACGCATTTCAAGATATGGATTGATTGCTTATGCATCTTCGTTTGACCAGATTGGAATTTTCGGAAACAACATAGCTGACGTTTGTGATGTTCTTAATGTAATCAGTCGTACTGACGCGTATGATAGTACTATGATTCAGCATGATACTGAAATAATATTCCAGGAAAAACAAGAAAAGAAATTCCGAATTGGTTACTTGAAAGATGTAATGGAACATCCCATGTTAGATCAAGAAATTAAAACTGCTATCTTTAAAAAATTAGATTTACTAAAAGAAGATGGACATGAAATTAAGCCTATAGATTTTGATTTGATTGATTATGTTGTTCCCGCTTATTATGTGCTTACCGCAGCTGAAGCAACCAGCAATTTGTCAAGATTTGATGGCATCAGATTCGGGCACCAATCTGCATCACCTATTTCCAATCTAAATGACTTTTACATCAAAAACAGAAGCGAGGGTTTTGGTAAAGAAGTGAAAAGAAGAATCATGTTGGGCAATTTTGTGTTGAGTAGTGGATATTATGATGCGTATTATACAAAAGCACAACAAGTCAGAAAAATGCTTGTCGAAAAAACCGAAAATATTTTTTCTACATGTGATTTCATTTTGATTCCGGTAAGTCCAACAACTGCTTTCAATCTTAATGAAAAAAAGAAAGATCCCGTGTCTATGTATCTTGCTGATATCTTTACGGTATTCGCCAATCTTACCGGAATTCCGTCTATTGCTATTCCATTGTTTCAACATTCCAATGGTCTGCCATTTGGTTTACAACTACTTGCTGCAAAAGAGCATGACGAAATTTTACTGCAATTTTCAAATCAAATTTTCAATCATCAGAAAAAATAATTTCCTTGAAGTTTGTATTACTCATTTTTAGTTTTCAGTTGCTTTTCTATTCGGCATCAGCTGAGAAATTAAATAATGAAAAGTACAAGTTGATTTGCTTTGTTGATACAACGATTGAAGAATCTCTTGAAGACAGTTTGATTAACGAAGTCATTACTGCAACATCTGCACCACAACAAGAGAAAATACAATCGCTGAGTCAACTGACAAAATACGGTTTTAAAAATCTGTTTACTGCGTTTAATTACAACCCTGCCCTACCCTATGCCAATCAGGTTAATCCTAACGCTGAACTTTACATGCAGGATTACTTGAGCCGTCATAAAAAATCAATGATGTCGATGAAAGGCTGGGCAACTCCTTATTTCAATCTCATTGACAATATTTTCACTCAATATGGACTTCCCAAAGAATTAAAATATTTAGCTGTGATTGAAAGTAGTTTACAAACAGGCGCAACAAGTTGGGTTGGTGCAGCCGGACCTTGGCAATTTATGCCGGCAACAGCAAGAATATACGGATTGAAAGTATCGCAAACTGCTGATGAAAGAAGGGATTATTTTAAAAGTACTCATGCAGCCGCTCATTTTCTGCTAAAATTATACAGCGATTTTCACGATTGGCTTTTAGTGATCGCTGCTTATAATGGAGGTGAAGAACGAGTAAAAGCTGCTATCAAAAAAAGTGGCAGCAAGGATTTCTGGAGATTGCAATATTACCTTCCTGAAGAAAGTAGGAACCATGTAAAAAAATTTATTGCTACACATTATGTGATGGAAAATAATGCTATTGTGATTATTGATGAAAGCAAAATCAATAAACCTGAAATGAAATTGGCAACTGATGTAAAACTTGAAAAGCAATTGATTTCAGGTAAGTTTATTGGCAAAGTGATTGCAAAAAATTTATCGATAGAACTGTCACTATTCGACACCTATAATCCAAAATTGGATGAGCAGTTATCCTTAAATGGAAGTTACGAGCTTAATTTGCCTAAAGAAAAAATGGAATTGTTTCTCACCAACAAATATCTTATTCTCAATGAATGTATCGAGTTGCTACTCAGTGACAACGAAACTCCCACTACCACTACTGTAAAACCTGAACAGCCAATAAAAAAGAAAAGAGAAAAACAGTAGCTTATATCAAACTCTGCTCATAGCGGAATAGGTTACCCGAATCGAATTTTTGTTTCATCTTTTGTAATCTTGTATAATTTTTTGAATAATAATATTCTTTCCAATTGATGAAATTAATATCTGGGTAATTTCTGTATTGAGCTGTGATGCCATGTTTGATAAAAACCTCCTGTACTTGTTGAAATTGCTGAAGCAATCTTTTCTCTTGTGATGGTTGTTCCCAATAGGTTTGTAATTCAGAAAAGTAAAAGCAATCACGATGCGGAAATGCGGAAGCCGCTTCAAAATCTTTATTCAAAATTTTTCCGCCCAATGTATTTACTTGATAAATCATTCCTGGTGTTGACGTAACGAGTTCAATTGCTTCATCAATGCATCCGGAAATTTCAGAAAAATCCTTATACAAACCTGCAGAAGCATTTTTAAAATACAATGGATCTTTTCTACCGTAATAATTTTTTAAAGCTGCAGCCAATGGTTGTCTGATGCTATTTGTATTTTTATCACTAACGGATTTTAATTCATCAATAACCTGTTGCAATGCCGGCGTGTGTTTACCTGCGTTAGTGATCAGTATATAAAGTGTTTTATGATTGAGCACAAATCCGCTAAAACATGAGTCAGGCAAATTTTTGCTAACATCAAACCATTTGCTTAAAATATTTTTAGCTCTAGCGGTGTTCATATTAAAAGATCTGAATTTAAAACTCTGCATAGTTGCCGGCGCATCATGAACTTTGAAAGTCATTGATGTCACTACACCGAAATTACCGTTGTTGCCTCCTTTACAAGCCCATAATAATTCTGTATCATTATCAGATGAAACGATGTTTCCTTTTCCATCAACCATTGTTACTGATTGCAAACTATCACATGTTAATCCAAATTTTCTCGCCAGTAAACCATACCCACCACCAAGTGTGAGACCTCCTATTCCTACACCTGCGCAGGATCCACCGGGAATGATTTTATTTTTTGGAAGTAGTTCAGTGTATATTTCTGCAAGCTTACATGCCGGTCCAACGCGAATGGTATTGGCATCAAGCCATTCAACTTTATTTAATACCGACAAATTAATCACCATCCCATTGTTATTACAAGAAAATCCTTCCATACAATGACCGCCACTTTTAACAGCAACAGGTAAATTATTTTTAGTGGCCAATTTAATGGCTTCTGCTACTCCAAGCTCATTTTTGCAAAATGCGATGATGGCTGGAAACTTATTGATTCTTTTATTGAAACCCTTTCTCAATGCTTCATATTCAGCATCACCTTTTTTGTAATAAATGACATTGCTTTCTGCATGTCTGCTGAATAAATCAGTAATCATTTTTGCAGGTTCTGCAAACAAAGCAGCTGGACTCATCATAGCCAACTGAAGAAATTTTTTCCGGTGCATAAAATGAGGTTGAGATTAAGCTTGTAAGATTTCTTTTATTGCGGCGGCTTTCATTAAAGTCTCCTGGTATTCCTTCATAGGATCACTGTTGATTGTAATACCACCACCTGCTTTGTATGAAATTAATTTTTTTGAACGGTTATAGAAAAGACTTCTGATAACAACATTGAAATCAAAATCACCATTCGGGCACACATAACCGATAGTTCCTGAAAACAATCCTCTAGGTGAAGCTTCATATGTTTCTGTAAGTTCCATAACTTTCTTCTTAGGTGCGCCTGTCATTGAGCCCATAGGATAAGTAGCATCTACAATTTCTGTCCAATGGGTATTCAAGTCTGTTTCGCAGGTTATCGTGCTGATCATTTGATGTACCTGAGGAAAACTATAAATACCAAATAATTCCGCTACTTTCACTGTTCCTTCAGTTGCAATTTTACTTAAGTCATTTCTTACCAAATCAACAATCATCACATTTTCACTGCGTTCTTTACTACTGTTGTGTAATTGATTTTTTGAGATTTCATCTGCTTCAGCATTATCATGAATTCTTTTTGAAGTGCCTTTAATCGGCTGAGAAATAACCGTTGTATTTTTTCTGGAGATAAATCTTTCCGGACTTGCACCAATACAATACTTGTCATCATTCTTATACAACGTTGAAAATGGATTCGGTGAAATAGCTGTCAATTGAAAGAACAAATCAATCGGATTGACGAATGCGTTTTCTGCAACAAATTCCTGACAATAATTCATTTCATAACAATCGCCTCTTTGAATATGATGTTTAATTTTCAGAATGGCGTCGATATATTCATCTTGTGTGATGGTTGCTTGAATATGTAATTTATCTTGAGGAGATGCTGCTATAATGTCAAACTGATTGATTTGCTGATAAATCTTTTCAGCAGATTCATGAGAAGATTCAATGGTAATTGTATTGTTTATACAAGTAACAATAATTTCCGGAATAAAAAAAAGGGCATGATGAAAGCCGATCCTGTCTGGCTTCACAGAGGGGTAACTGATATGACCAAAAAGCCAGCCGGGATGCTTGAGGTGAAATTCTTTAATCTCCGCAAATGCATTATCATTATCAGTTGTGAAGATTTGCTGAGCACCGGCAGCCAGTTTCCATTCAAAATTTAAGGAAGAAGATTGGTAATGGTTGCTATCTAAAAAAGAAAAAATGTTGAACCGGTCGGCCCAGTTCAACATTTTCAATTTAAAGTTATCAGTATT
>CANGEZ010000108.1 GCA_947452875.1 Chitinophagaceae bacterium | reverse complement strand
AATTATATATTTCTAGAAAAGCTATGAGAAACAGAAATAAAACTGTAGCTTTGCGGCGACAATTAATAAACTGAGAATTACATGACATGCTCAGTTGCTGTTGATAGCAGGTTGATATTCATCATTACTTCTGAGATTTTCTCTCCCAACGGCCCGAAGCATTACATGTGACCATCAAATTCAATTTTGACCACGTGTTTATTGCATCCAATGCAATAATGGGTCCTTACTAAAAAAATAAACAATGACAACATTTGAAGCTTTAGGCCTCAAAGCCGAACTTTTACAGTCCGTAACCGACTTAGGATTTGTAAACCCAACTCCCATTCAAGAACAAGCCATTCCGGTTCTTCTTTCAGGAACTACAGATTTTGTAGGATTAGCACAAACCGGAACTGGTAAAACAGCAGCTTTTGGACTGCCTTTATTACATCTTATCAATGCAGCAGAAAAATTTCCACAAGCATTGATTGTTTGTCCAACAAGAGAACTTTGTTTGCAAATCACTAATGATTTGTTGCAATTTAAAAAGCATTTAAAAGGTGTTAATTCTGAAGCCGTATATGGCGGTGCTTCTATCACCATGCAAATCAGAAACCTTCGTCAGGGTGTACAAATTGTTGTAGCCACTCCAGGCAGATTAATTGATTTGATTGAAAGAAAAGCCATCGATTTACAAAAAGTAAAATACGTTGTATTGGATGAAGCCGATGAAATGTTGAACATGGGCTTCAGAGACGATATCGACTTTGTATTAAAAAACACCATCAACAGGGAAAGCATCTGGTTGTTCAGTGCTACCATGCCTCCTGAAGTAAGAGCGATTTCTAAAAACTTCATGACCACACCAAAAGAAATTACGGTTGGTAAAAAGAATAGTGGTAACGTAAACATTGATCACCAATATTTTTTAGCGTCTGCACATCACCGTTATGAAGCACTAAAACGCTTGATTGATTTCAATCCAGGTATGTACGGCATTATCTTTACTCGTACCAAAGCCGATGCACAAGAAATATCAGAGAGATTATCAAAAAGCGGATATGATATTGAAGCACTTCACGGAGACCTTACCCAACAGCAACGTGATAAAGTAATGGGAAGATTTAGAAATAAAACTTTACAATTACTTATCGCTACCGACGTGGCTGCAAGAGGGATTGATGTTGATGGTATCACTCATGTTATCAATTATGAATTGCCTGATGATATCGAAGTATACACACATAGAAGCGGACGTACGGCAAGAGCAGGTAAAAGCGGTATCTGTCTTTCTATTTGCCATAGCAGAGAAACATTTAAAATCAGACAGCTTGAAAAAATGGTCAATGCTTCATTTCATAAACTAGACATTCCAAGCGGAAAAGATGTGTGCAGAAAGCAATTCTTTCATTTCATGGACAAGTTGATTGAAACGGATATTTCTCATGGCGACTACGAAACTTATTTACCCGATTTGATGCAGAAATTTGAAAATGTCACTAAAGAAGAAGTATTACAAAGAGTAGCAGCATTAGAGTTCGATCATTTTCTTAAGTATTATGAAAATGCTGAAGACCTTAATACTCGAATTGATAGCAGAGCTAAAAGAACCGAAAATGGCAGAGAAAATTTCAACAGCGAAACTCGCGAAAGAAATTTCAACAGAAGAGATAATGGATACACAAGATTGTTTGTTAATCTCGGAACTAAAGATGGTTTTTACAAAGCAAGTTTCCTGCAATTCATTTTGGATGAAAGCAATTTGAAAAAAGATGTTTTAGGCAAAATAGACATGCGTGAAATGAACACTTGGGTTGAAGTAGACAAAGCGAATGCGGCAAAGATGATAAAATCTATAGACGGCAAAAGATACAACAACAGAACCGTTAGAATGAATGAAGCCGATGGTGGATTTAGAAGACCAGGTGGTGATGAAGGCGGAAGAAATGATGAAGGAAGAAGAAACGAAGACGGTAGAAAAAGAAATTTTGCACCAAGAGAAAGAAGACAATTTTAATACATCAAATGCCCCTAAAAAAGGGGCATTTTTATTTATATTAGTTCCAACAACGTAATCTCAGGCATCACACCTACCCTTCCCGGATAGCCTAAAAATCCAAAGCCTCTGTTTACGTATAATTTGTTTTTTCCTGTTTCATATAAACCTGCCCATTCTTTATAAACGTATTGAACAGGACTCCATTTGATACCAGGAATTTCAACACCGAATTGCATACCATGAGTATGACCACTTAACATCAAATCGATATCACTGTAATCCGTTCTTACCTGGGCATCCCAATGACTTGGATCGTGGCTCAGTAATATTTTAAAAGGATAAGAATCAGTTCCCTGATATGCATTTTCCAATTTACCATATTTTGGAAACCTTATTTTAGAACTCCAGTTTTCTACGCCCAATACAGCAATTTTTTCATTATTCTTTTCAAGTACCACATGCTCATTTAGCAACAAACGCCAACCTAATTCAGCGTGTACTTTTTTAAGATTATCTAAATTCTGTTCTTTGGAAATTCCATCTTGAGGCCATTGCACATAATCGCCATAATCATGATTACCCAAAGAAGAATACACACCCATTGGAGCTGTTATTTTTGAAAACAATTCCATATAACCTTCCATTTCTGTAGCCCTGTCATTTACCAAATCGCCGGTAAAAAACACAACATCAGGTTTTTGATCGAGTATCATTTTAATACCTTTCTCAACAGCAGCTTTGTCCAGCAAACTTCCTGTATGAATGTCACTGATATGAATTATTTTAAGTCCTTTGAAGGAAGACGGGAGATTATCAAAAGACAATTTATGTTTTACCACTTTGTAATTGTATTTATTTCCAAAACCATATAACAAACTTCCAAATAAGCTACTGCCAGCGATTAATCCCATCCAACTTAAAAATACAGATCGTGATAAATTATCTCCCTCTGCTGATGAAGTAACAGATGGACTTGCCACTGCTTTTGAAAATGTCCATTGTATGATTCGTCTGACGTCATCTATTACAAAAAAAGTCGCCGCCAATAATTTCGCCAAGAAAAAACCGATGACCATGGCAAACAAATAGACTCTTATTTTCTTACCAAAAAAATCCTGTGGGGTGTACACAAACAGTAAAAATGAAATCACCGAAAGAGCGACTACAATCCAATATGAGAATACTACTAAATTTCTGGTTCGGATTGTAGAAGTGTTGGTTACAATTTTTATGGATTGAAACACATACAAATCCAATAATAACATCAGAGAAAGAAAAACAATAACACCTAATGGAGTACGCATAATAATTTTATTCGCTTAAAAATTCGTCTAATTGATGATCGATTGCCTGTAATGTAAGCGAATCGTGTATTTGATTGTTTTGATCCAACACCTTATCAACTGTGCTGATGGGTAGTCTGTTGTGATGTACATGCATCTTAAGATAAAGTAATACTCCCGTCAGATGTTCCATGCCTCTTAAATTTCCTGCACGACCGGTAGATACGCCTGTCAATAGCACCTTTTTCCTATGCCAGCAATGTGCTACATCAGAATTATCAATCATAAGTTTAAGAATACCAGAATAGGATCCATTGTATTCAGGAAGTATGATGATGAATTTTCGAGTTGGAATGAGAAACTTTTTTTCCATTTCGATAAAGGCCTCGTTTCTTTCGTAAACATTATGTTCGTCTAAACTCAGAAAATTCACTTCGACACCTTTCTCTTTTAGCAATCTGGCATATTCCAGCGCAATTTTCTTGGTATTACTGCCGATTCTGGCAGTTCCGGCTATTAATGTAATCATGAATAAATTTGTTGCAATTTGTTATAGAATAAAGAGATAAACAAGAATTGGGCAAGATTGTTTTAAAACTATTGAATAAATCTCCATCCTTGATAACTTTACGAAATTTAGAACAAAAAATAACCGAATTTTGCGTAAAATTACAAATAGAACCAGACAAATATGGCAAGAATCATTGGTGTAGCAAATCAAAAAGGCGGAGTTGGCAAAACAACTACAGCCATCAACCTGGCAGCGAGTCTCGCTATACTAGAATATAAAACGTTATTAGTTGATGCCGATCCTCAGGCAAATAGCACTACAGGCGTGGGTTTCGATTTGCAAAACATCACCAAAAGCTTGTATGATTGCATGGTGAATGAAGCCGTGGCAAAAGATGTAATTCTCAAGACAAGCATTCCGCATCTTGATTTGATTCCTTCCCATATTGATTTGGTGGGTGCTGAAATTGAAATGATTAACTATCCCAATCGTGAATTGGTTTTGAAAAAAATATTGGAATCTGTTGCTGATGAATACCAGTTCATCATTATTGATTGTTCTCCTTCTTTAGGATTGATCACTGTAAATGCACTTACTGCTGCTGATAGCGTGGTGATTCCTGTACAAACAGAATTCTTTGCATTAGAAGGTTTGGGTAAATTACTGAACACCGTAAAAATTGTCCAAAACCGATTGAATACTGAACTTAAGATCGAAGGTATTTTGATGACCATGTACGATGGTCGTTTAAGATTAAGCAATCAGGTGGTAAGTGAAGTGAGACGCCATTTTGAAGACATGGTTTTCAGCAGCATCATTCACAGAAATACCAGATTGAGTGAGGCGCCAAGCGTGGGCAAACCTGTAATTCTTTATGATTCTGATAGTAAAGGCGCAGTTAATTACTTGAATCTGGCTAAAGAGATTTTGCAAAAAAACAACATGACTAGAATAAGTCAGGAACAAAGAATTTTAGAATAACCAATACTGCCAATCATCAAATCGTCAATTTGTCAAATTATCAAATAAATCATGCAGCCAAAGAAAAATGATGCTTTAGGAAAAGGAATCAGAAGTTTGCTTCAAAATATTGATGCAGATCTTAAAAACACTGCTGGAACTTTAAAGACTGAAGTGGTAGAAAAGTCAACTTCAACTTTGAATGTTACTTTAGACAAAATTGATGTTAACCCCAACCAGCCTAGAAAAGATTTTGATGAAGTTGCATTAAGCGAATTAGCCTCATCCATCAAAATGCATGGCATCATTCAGCCATTGACGGTATCTGCAATACCTAACGGAAGATTCAGATTAATTGCTGGAGAAAGAAGATTCAGGGCTTCGAGAATTGCCGGTTTAAAAGAAGTACCGGTTTACATCCGTCAAAGCAACGATGATAATATTCTTGAATTAGCACTACTTGAAAATTTACAAAGAGAAAATCTTAATGCGATTGAAATTGCCTTGAGTTATAAAAGGCTGATGGACGATTTGGATTACTCACAAGAGCAATTGGCTGAAAGAATGGGCAAAGACAGAAGCACAGTCACCAACTATGTACGACTATTAAAATTGCCTCCTGATATTCAAGTAGCGGTAAGAAACGGATTGATTTCAATGGGACATGCCAGAGCCATTATCAATGTCGATGTAGTAGATAAACAATTATACATTTTTTCAGAAATAAAAAAGAATGGATTGTCAGTGAGACAAACTGAAGATTTAGTCAGAAAGCTTTACACAGGCAACACACCAAAAGCGATAGTAAAGCCTACCATGCCCGATGCTTATAAAAAAATTGAAGATAAAATTGCATCAGAATACGGCACTAAAGTAAAACTGACACACAATAAAAAAGGATACGGCTCCATTCAATTTGATTATTATTCATTAGAAGAATTGAATGGTCTTTTAGAGAAATTGAAAATCAACGTAAGCTAATGTTGGCCTTGAAAAAATGGATATTTCTTTTACTGATTATTTTCTTGGCGAATGAGAATATTTTGGCACAGGAAGACAGTCTCCTCATTCCTGTTTTGCATCTAAAAAAAGATACAGTTTTAAAATTCAACCCAAAAAAAGCGATTGTAAGATCTGCTATTATTCCGGGTTGGGGGCAAATCACCAACAAAAAAATATGGAAAGTGCCCTTGGTTTATGGTGCACTTGGAACCACAGCCTTTTTATTTCGAAGAAACATTATCCAATACCGTGATTCTAAATCTGCGTATATATTAGCTACTGATAACGACCCTACAAATGACGACCAGATTAAACAACCATATTACAGCGTAAAAGACCAGCCAGAACGAATTAGAGAATTCAGAAATGCCGTTAGACAGAATGTAGATTATTGTGCCGTATTTTTTATTTTGGTTTGGGGATTGAATGTTGCCGATGCCGCCGTGGATGCGCATTTGAAATCATTTGATGTTAGTGATGACCTTAGCATACAATTCAAAGCGGGCTACTCTCCTATGGCAAGAACCAATGGATTGAGTTTGGTGATGACGATTAAATAGAAAATCTACCTACTGAATAAACTTCACTCCTGGCATAAATAAACTTCAGCGTTTTTTATAACTATTTATTAAAGTAGCAAATAGTTTTGTGTTGAAAAAATTACACAAAATGGCTAACACCTATACACAACTTTACATTCAATTTGTATTCGCTGTAAAACACAGGCAGGCATTGATTGATGCCAAATGGAAAGGACGCTTACACCAGTACATCACTGGCATTTTCCAAAACAACAAACACAAAATGATACAGATAAACAGTGTCGCGGATCATATTCATATATTCGCAGGTATCAAACCAGACCAATGTATTTCATCGCTGATACAAAATGTAAAAACAGAAAGCAGCAAATGGATTAATGACCAAGAATTAACACCGAAAAAATTCGAATGGCAGCGTGGATTTGGTGCATTTTCATATTCCCATAAAGACATCAAAAATGTCATCAATTACATTATCAATCAAGAAGCACATCATGCTAAAACTGAATTTCTTGACGAATACCGCGAATATCTAAATCATTGGGATGTGGAATGGGATGAAAAATACATTTTCATCAACCCTGAATAATAAAACAATTCAAAATTCATCACGATGCGTTCCTATGGAACGCCAAAAAAAATATTTATATTTTT
>CANGEZ010000107.1 GCA_947452875.1 Chitinophagaceae bacterium | reverse complement strand
CTTGCACCACCGTGACCAAAATTCATGTTGGTATGCAGCAATAAAATGTTGTTGTCTCTTTTTACTGCCCTTAATTTAGCTACCCATTTTTGGGGTTCAAAATATTGTACCTGACTATCATGCAAACCTGTTGTGACAAGCAGGTTGGGATATTTTATTGCTTTTACATTTTCATAAGGGTTATAACTATTCATGTAATCGTAATATTTTTTATTTTTTGGATTGCCCCATTCGTCGAATTCATTTGTAGTCAAGGGAATGTTTTCATCCAGCATGGTATTGATTACATCAACAAAAGGAACTTCAGCAATTATGCCGTTCCAGAGATCAGGCGCCATGGTAGTTACAGCGCCCATCAATAAGCCACCGGCACTTCTGCCCATGGCATAAAGATGCTTTGAACTTGTATATTTTTCTTTAATTAAATACTCAGCACAATCGATGAAATCATAAAAGCTGTTTTTCTTTTTTAATAATTTTCCATTTTCATACCAGGTGCGGCCCATTTCTTGTCCGCCTCTTATATGGGCGATGGCATAACAAAATCCGCGATTCAATAAACTCAATCTTGAGCTCGAAAATGAAGCTTCGGTTGAATAACCATAACTGCCATAACCATAAAGCAGTAGTGGCGCATTGCCATTTTTATTGAAACCGTTTTTGTAAATAATTGACACCGGAACCTGAACACCATCTCTTACTGTTACTAAAATTCTTTCGGTAGTATATTCAGCAGGGTTGTAACCACCTTGTATTTCCTGCTTTTTTAAAATGCTTCTTTTGTGAGTGACTAGGTTATATTCAAAAACTGTATTGGGTGTTTTTAATGAGCTGTAATTAAATCGGAAAAAATTGTTGTTGTAATCAGGACTATTAATCATTGATAAAGAGCAATCATCTTCATCCGTTTCGACTTTATGTTCAGATTTATCTATGAGATTTTTGATCACAAGTTGTTCGTATCCTTTTTCTCTTTCCTGTAAAACAATGTAGTTGTTGAATTCTTCCACATTTTCTATCAGAACATTTTCATTATGTTGAATGAAATCAATCCAGTTGTCAGCCAGTGTTTTGTTCAAACCACATTCCATCAATTTGAAATTTGAAGCGCCGTCTTTATTTGTTAGTATAAAAAACTTATCCCCAGCACAAAAGATATTATACAACACATTTTTCATTCGTGGCTGAAAGCATTTGAAAGTATCATCGGAATTGTTTGCTTCAATGAGATGGTATTCTGAAGATAATGTTCCTTCTGATTTTATAAAAATGTATCGGTTGTTTTTGCTTTTAAAAACTGAGATGTAATTGCTGTTGTCTTTCTCATCATAAACAACAACATCTTTTTGCTGAGCTTCACCTAAATGATGTCTTTTGATTTTTTCGCTCAGTAAAGTAAGTTGATTATTGGCTGTGTAGAAAATTGTTTTATTGTCATTTGCCCAGCAAGGGTCGCCACCGGTGCCGTCTATTTTATCATTCAAGATTTTACCTGTTGTTAAGTCTTTTATGTAAATACTGTATTGTAACCTGCTGATTTCATCAACTGCAAAAGCAAGCAAACGATTGTCTTCGCTTACTTCCATGCCGTTTACTTTATAATAAGGATGTCCGATGGCCATTTGATCTACATCCAATAAAATTTCTTCTTTGGCTTCAAGGCTTCCTTTTTTTCTGCAGTATTTGAAATATTCACTTCCTGGTTCGGTACGATGATAGTAGTAATAACCATTTTTATAAACAGGAACATCTTCATCTTTTTCTTTGATTCTGGATTTCATTTCCTTGAAAAGTTCATGCTGAAAATCCGAAGTGTTGCTCATTACTTTTTCGAGATAACTATTTTCAGCTTTCAGGTTTTCTACAACAAGGTTGCTATCAGGGCCATTTCCAAAATAATCATACATCCAGAAATAGGGATCGGCAATGCTGTCGTTGTGTAATACACGCCAATGGGTTTTTATTTCTGCAACAGGAGGTTTACTCTCTATAAATTGCGCTGAAGCGATTATAGGTAAGACGACGGCGAAAAAAACAAGATGTAATTTTATCATAGAAAGATTTTAATAAAATTACATCTTTAAAAATGAAAAACTTCTTGTTTTCTAGGGTTAAAAATCAATAACATTAATTTCAACTCTTCTGTTTTGTTCCATCAATTCATCACTTACTGCATTTGGGTACAACATGTATTTTGCAGCATAGCCAATTTTAGATACTCTGTTTTCATCAATACCATTTGAAATTAAATATTCGTAAACCATTTTTGCTCTTTCATCCGAAAGCCATTGATCAAATTTTATCAATGTAGGATCATTTCTGTCTTCCATATACAATGGATGGTTTACGTGACCTTCTATTTGAATTGTAAGTTTTTTGTTTTTTCTCATAAGTTTCAAAAGCGCTTCCATCGATGGTTTAGAAGCTGGAATCATTGTGGCAACATTGCCAAAGAAATTCATGTTTTTGAATAAATACTTTTTCCCTTTTTTCAATTCCGGCAAAACAGTTTTTAAATTTCTGAAAGCGGAACTATTTTCTCTGACTATAATTGGCTGCGAAGAGATGAAATTGTTTTCATTGTAAAAATTAAGTGTGTATTGCTGGTTTACAATCAGAGAAGTGTTTAATGTATACTTTCCTGATTTGTCTGATGTGGTTGAATTAATTTCATTGCCATCTTTGTCATTTATAGAAACTTCGGCAATTACAGGTTGATTCAAATCATTGAATACATTTCCTTGTATGATAACAGGTTTCGTTTTATTGTAAACACAAGCAACTTCCATTTCAACTCTTCGGTTCAAGGCCATTTCTTCTTCATTTTTATTTCTGTTTATTGGTTTTCTTTTACCAAAAGCATTGATATGAATAATGCTGTCATTGATTGCTTTGGATAATAAATAATCTTTTACAGATTTAACGCGCTTAAGAGAGAGTTTATCATTGTAGCTGTTATTTCCGTTTTTATCACAATGTCCTTGTATGTTAATGGCTGTTATTTTGTAATCTAGTAAGAGGCTGTCGATTTTACTTTTTTCTTCATCATCTAGTCTGTAATTGTCGTATTCAAAGTAAACTGTTTTGATTAGTTTTTGTTCCTGACCAAAACTGTAAATGAAAATCAAAAACAAAAATGAAATGGTAAGGATTGTTTTTTTTCTGAGTGAAATGAAATTTTTCGGAAATGGAATGGCGATGCCAATCGTTGCTGGTTGCGGGTTTTGCATAACAGAAAAAATTTAGGTGGTTAAAAAATTCAACAGCACAGTATCAGCACATGTCAGGAGACAAGCGCTATTTTAAAAGAGCTTTGAAAATATTCTTTAGAGTTCTAAAAAAAAGTTAAGGGTGCTTTGTTGGGAAAGTTTTAAGAAAATGTTGGGAGAGAATATGTAATTCAGACTAAGTCCGAGAGCTCTGATAGACACCGGTCGTTAGACCGGCGCCATTTTGTAATTTCTAAAAAAAAGTTAAGGGTAGTTTGTTGGGAAGGTTTAAGAAAATGTTGGGAGAGATTATGTAATTCAGACTAAGTCCGAGAGCTCTGATAGACACCGGTCGTTAGACCGGCGCCATTTTGTCTAAGTCCGAGGGCTCTGATAGACACCGGTCAGGAGACCGGCGCCATTTCGTCTGAAGACTGGCACTAATTCAACTTCCCCCTTTGGGGGATTGAGAGGGCCTCAATTTGTGCAGTCCTTATTTTTACAATCTTTTTGATGAGTGTAACAGGAATCTTTTTATCAATTGGGAATTGAATCGCTCCTTTAGAATATTTGAATTTACTTAACTCAGTTTCAACAGCTTTAATGCCAGCTGCAGTAGGGTAGAAGCCTATGTGGTTTTTAAATGCAGCAAAATAGACCAGCGGTTTCCCTTTGTATTTGAATGCCGGCATTCCATAGCTAATGCATTCTTCAGCTTTGGAATTTGTTTGTTGAATTAATTGTCTTAATTCTGTAAGCTGTTGTATTACAGTTTCAGGAAAATCAGCTAAATATTCTTCGAAATTTACAGGCTTTTTATTAAGCATGGTAAATGAAAGTTTATGCGAATTATTTTTCTTTCAGCAGTATCAATTGTTCAGGAGTACCTCCATTGTTCATATCAAAAACCAAACTGTCGGCAGTGAGTTTTGTAATGTTGACCATAATTTCCTGCATGCCTTCTTCTGTTGTAAATAATAAATTGTTTTCAACTTTGTAAGTGCCGTTTTTCGTTGTTCCTCCATGGGTAAAACTATAATTTTCTTTTTCATCAAAAACGAATGATGTGTTTTCTGATTTGATAGCATTAGGTGTTCCATTTTCTGTCCAGGAAACGGCTTTCCAATTACCTACAATGAGTTTGTTGTTTACACTTTCAATACATGAACTGAATAATGCCAATAAAATAAAAAGCATAGCAATGGGTGAAATCATCTTTTTCATAATTGATTGTTTTTAATTTTACAATTAAACAAAATAATCATCATTATCAAGTTATTTATTTTAATACTCCTAATTCTTTCCCAATTTTAGTGAATGCTTCAATGGCTTTATCTAAATGATGTTGTTCATGTGCAGCACTAAGTTGCACTCTGATACGAGCTTGTCCTTTTGCAACAACAGGGAAGAAAAATCCAATGACATATATACCTTCATCCAATAATTTGGCTGCGAATTGTTGCGCCAGCACAGCATCATAGAGCATGATAGGAACTATTGGATGATCTCCAGGTTTGATATCAAAACCAGCTTCAGTCATTTTTGATCTGAAATATTTTGTATTGTATTCTAGCTTATCTCTGAGGTCAGTTGTTTCACTCAACATGTTTAAAACAGCAATAGAAGCGCCTACAATACTTGGTGCCAATGTGTTACTGAATAAATAGGGTCGACTTCTTTGTCGCAACATTTCTATAATTTCTTTTTTGCCTGAAGTAAATCCGCCACTTGCACCACCTAATGCTTTTCCTAAAGTGCCTGTTATGATATCGATGCGTCCCATTACATTTCTGTACTCATGAGTGCCTCTTCCTGTCTTGCCTAAAAAACCGGAAGAATGACATTCATCAATCATTACTGCAGCATTATATTTATCCGCTAATTCGCAAATAACATCAAGCTTTGCGATAGTTCCATCCATACTAAATGAACCATCTGTAACAATAATTCGATTTCTCAAATGAGCACTTTCTTTGAGTTTAGCTTCAAGATCTTCCATGTTGTTATGCTCATAACGATAGCGCTGAGCTTTACATAATCTCACACCATCAATAATAGAAGCATGATTCAACGCATCACTGATAATAGCATCTTCTTCATTGAACAAAGGCTCAAACACACCACCATTGGCATCAAATGCAGCTGCATATAAAATAGTATCTTCTGTGCCCAAAAATTTTGAAATGGCTTGCTCTAATTCTTTATGTATATCCTGCGTACCGCAAATGAAACGCACGCTGCTCATGCCATATCCACGATGGTCAATATATTCCTTTGCTGCTTCAATGACTTTAGGATGCGAAGACAAACCCAAATAATTGTTGGCACAAAAATTCAATACAGTATTTCCATTGACAATAATTTCTGCGCCTTGCTCACTGCTAATGATTCTTTCTTTTTTAAATAATCCTGCTGTTTCTATTTCTGATAATTCTGATTTTATTCTTTCTGTAAATTGATTGTTCATAATTCCGGTTTTTTATTTGTGCAAATCTAAACATAGCAGCCTATTTATTTCACTTTCAATAAGAAAGTTTTGATACATCGCGTCTTTATTTTCTTAATTTAGTGTTCATGTCGTATCGTTTTCATCAGGAAATAGAATCATTTTCATTATTACTTTCTCAAAATGATTTGAGTTCCCATCTCAGTAATAATTATTGTGACAAGTATTTACAACATCTCATTCATAATCGACATTATTATCTTGATATCTATGCTCTTGTGTTTGAAAAGGTATTGCTCAATAGCAATTTGAACAAAGAAAATATGACCATCATCGATTATGGCGCTGGTAATGGATTGATGGGCTTGTTCGCCAAATATTGTGGTTTTGGAAAAGTCATCATCAATGAAATAGACAAAGCGTTTTTAATGGCTTCACAAACTTTAGCCAAAAAATTAAATATCAGTATTGATAAATTTATTGAAGGAGATATCTCAAATATAAAAAGAGAAATCGCTGATATAAAACCCGATGCCATCATTGCAACAGATGTGATTGAACATATTTATTGTCTTGATGATTTTTTTAGTACACTGAAATCTATAAACCCAAACATTATTTCTGTGTTTACCACAGGCAGCAATCCTGAAAATTATTTCAAAGTAAAGCAGCTGAGAAAACTTCAATTTAGTGACGAATTGAAAGGTGGCGTCCCTGATGATTTTATACTTTTTGGACAAGAACCACACAAGGCTTATATCGAGATCCGTAAAGATATCATCAGAGAACAATTAAAAAATGAAAGTAATGATTTGATAAATCAATTCGCATCAAAAACAAGAGGCCTACAAAAAAATGATATTCATTCAGCCATTGAAATGTATCATAAAACAGGGCAGATGCCAAAAGCGCCGGCAGACCCATTCAATACTTGTCATCCTAAAACGGGCAGTTGGACGGAAAGAATATTAAGCTTAAATGAATACAATCGCATTTATCAATCTTATGGTTATGGGCTAACAGTCAATGCTGGTTTTTACAATGAACACAAAAAAGGGTTAAAAAAAATAATGTTTCAAGGTATTAATTTGATGGTTTCTATTTTTGGCATGCGTTTCGCACCATTTATTATTTTAAGTGGAAAACCTGTTAGCAGGTAATCTACGAATAATACAATTATTTATATTTGCAAGTCGTTAATCCATTAATGTGAAACTCTTTTTTATGAAAACCCGTTTTTCTGTTTTATTAGCATCAATATTGTTGTTGATTATTTCGTATTCTTTTTATGGTGGACAT
>CANGEZ010000106.1 GCA_947452875.1 Chitinophagaceae bacterium | reverse complement strand
GCCATCGCCGCATAAGAAATGAGATTTCTTATTTTGAGGTCGCCAAAGATAAATTGAATGATTCGAAAATTGAAAAATTAGTTTTGTGTAGCAGAGATTCTATTTTTTTAAAACGATTCTAAATGTAGTCCCTTTTCCAACTTCACTTTGTTTTACAAATAAATAGCCTTTGTGGTATTGCTCAATGATTCTTTTGCTGAGAGAAAGTCCCAGTCCCCAGCCTCTTTTTTTTGTAGTAAATCCTGGTTTAAAAACGTTGGCTATATTTTTTTTACTGATGCCTTTGCCGGTATCCATCACATCAATTTTTATTTCTGTTTTTTCATCAATGATGCTTACCATTATTTTGCCATGGCCATCTAAAGCATCCAAAGCATTTTTCAATAGATTCTCAATAACCCAGTCAAATAAAGGCGCATTAATTAGACCGATTACATTTCTGTCTTGAGGTAATTTGATGTCAAAGTTTACTTTTTCACTGGATCTTCTTTTGATATAATTAACCATGCTTTCAATCTGTTCGGTAATATTTGTGGGTACCAATTGCGGGGTGCTTCCAATTTTACCAAATCTGTCGCTTACAAGTTTAAGTCGCTCCACATCTTTACTCATTTCAGTAGCTACTTTTTCATTGCCTTGCATTTCTTTCAGCATTTCTACCCAACCTTCTAATGAAGAAATCGGGGTGCCCAACTGATGTGCGGTTTCTTTTGCCATACCCGCCCAAACCTGATTTTGAGTGGATTTGTTTCTGGTGGAAATGGTAATTAAAGTGATGATAATAAAGAAGGCGACGATGACGAGTTGGATTATAGGGTAGTACCTTACCTCTTTCAATAAATCTGAATCGCCATAATAATATTTGTTATAAATAAGTGGTTCTTTGTTGATTTCGACAGTTATTCCTTCGTGCTCACTTTTAAATTCTTCCAGCTTTTTAGTTAGATAAGCGGTGTCGGATTTTATTTCATCAGGTTCAATGTTGAGGTAATTACCAGTAGGTCGGTCTTTTTCATCAGTTTCTATAATGGGTATTTCTACATTTTCATTGGTGATGATATTCGTTAAATTAAGAGCAGATTGATCTGTAGTGATGCTTCTGGTTTTAAGTGATTCGGCCCATATGTTTACTTTTCTTCTTTCATCAGCTGCGATTTTCTTCGACAAGTAATTAGAATAGAAAATCGTGCCCGTAACAATAGCAATTGCAATTACAGCCAATGAAGTTCGCCAGTTGATCAATTGAGGAAACATAAGTAAAATTAATGAATTGGCGGCTAAAAAAATGTAAGTTTGTGCTCGTCAAAAAAGTAAATATAAATGTTTAAACCTTCAGTAGCGGTAGTCATCTTGAATTGGAATGGTAAAAAATTCCTAGAGAAGTTTTTACCATCTGTAATAAAAGCTACTTATTCTAATTTTAAAGTAGTTGTTGCTGATAATGCTTCTACTGATGATTCAGTTACTTTTTTACAACAACAATTCCCATCTGTTGAGATTATTATCAATCCATCAAACGAAGGATTTGCGAAAGGATACAATACTGCTTTAAAGCAAGTAAAGACCGATTATTATGTTTTACTGAATAGTGATGTAGAAGTGACTCGGGGATGGATTGAACCCGTTATTGAATTGATGGAATCTGACAAGAAAATAGGCGCCTGTCAACCCAAACTTTTATCATTTAATGACAAGTCTGAATTTGAATATGCCGGTGCATCAGGAGGCTGGATTGATAGTTTCGGGTATCCGTTTACGAGAGGTAGGGTATTTGATGATTGTGAGAAAGATTTGGGACAGTACGATAATGCGGCGCCATGTTTTTGGGCAACGGGAGCTGCTATGTTTGTTAGGGCTGATGTTTATCACGAAATGAATGGGCTGGATGAATATTTTTTTGCACATCAGGAAGAAATAGATTTATGTTGGCGGATGCAGTTGTTTGGATATAAAGTTTATGTGCAGCCGAAATCAGTTGTTTATCATGTTGGAGGTGGTACTTTACCCAAAGGCAACAGCCGTAAAGTGTTTTTGAATTTCAGGAATAATTTGATCATGCTCGCAAAAAATCTTCCATTTTGGAAGGCATGCTGGAAAGTTCCTGTCAGATTTGGTTTGGATGCAGTAGCAGCATGGAAAGGACTCTTAGCAGGAGATGGTCAGTATTTAATGGCAATTGCAAAATCGCATATGGCTTTTGTATATTGGTTGTTTTTTATCAAACGAACAACTCCGAAGCCGAAATCTACATCTAATAATTTTAGTGGCTGGTATCATGGATTGTTGATTTGGGATTATTTTTTTAAAAACAAAAAGACCTTTAAAGAAATTATTGGCGCTAAATAATTTTTTTTAAATAGAACACCTTATTTTTGCCTCCGAAAAAAAAGAGATTATGCAACAGGAATACAACGAAGTAATCGATAATACACACAAAGATTTTACACACAATTGGGTATCTTCTTCAAGATTCATTTGGTTTTGTCAGGTTTTTGTGATTATTGCATTTGTGTTGGGAGGATGTTATAGTTTATACACTCATAGATACAAAGGCAAGCCTGAAGTAAATGTTCCGGAGAATACTTTGTACAATCCGAAATACAAATAAAAAAGTTTTGTTTTTTTAAAGAAAGTATGCTTATTTTTGCACTCCTTTAAAAAAAGATAGTTCTTATACAATATGCGGAAGTAGCTCATTTGGTAGAGCACGACCTTGCCAAGGTCGGGGTGGCCGGTTCGAGCCCGGTCTTCCGCTCATCTTTCCCGTCACGATTACCCGGACGGGATTTTTTTTAAATAATTTACTTATCATCATTTTTGATTTTAGGTAATTGTGCCACTCGGGTGGTGGAACTGGTAGACACGCAGGACTTAAAATCCTGTTCCCCGCAACGGGAGTGACGGTTCGATTCCGTTCCCGAGTACTGATAAACGATAAAACCCACGATATTCGTGGGTTTTATCGTTTTATGAATCTACTTGGCTATTTAAAAATTGTAGTAAAAAATTTATTCATTTCGCTCCAAGATGAAGAATCCGCAGCCGCATTATAAGCAATTGGAAGTTTGAATTTCTTCCCCCACTCAGTGGCATCCGGATTTGTAAATGCATGTGTAGCGCCTTCGTATGTTTTGAAAAAATAATTTGCATGAATGGAGTCCATTTCTTTTTTAAAGCCAGTTACCTCTGCCGGAGAAACAAATTGATCATTCAATCCGTGGCAGACCAATATCTTGGCCTTCAATAATTCCTTATCGGCAGGAACACCTTTTAATCCGCCATGAAAACTTACTACTCCTTTGAGGTCTTCTCCCATTTTTGCAAAATTTAATACCATCGAACCACCAAAACAATAACCAATAGCAGCGATTTCATTGGTATCGGCTTCAGAAAGCTTTTTGATTTCTGCGATTGCGGCATCAAATCTCTCCTTTGCAAAAACACTGTTTTGATAGAATGGTGTGGAATATTGCATAGCTTCTTCAACATTGGTGGCTATTTTGCCTTCGCCATACAAATCTACTGCCATGGCTACATATCCCAATTTAGCTAATTGGATAGCCCTGTTTTTTACATAATTATTAAGTCCCCACCATTCAGGAACGATCAGCACTATAGGCCTTTTTTTATCAAAACTCGTATCTACTGCAATAAAGCTTCTGTGAGTGATATTCTCAATGGTATAGCTACAATTGATTTCTTTCATTTTAACTGCAGTTGAATGATGTTTGCAAATTTTGGTGTGGTTGTTACAGCTTGATAAAATTAAGAGTAACAAGGTTGCAGATAGCAATCGAATTTTCATTTGAGTAGTTTTTTGTAAATATAGCCTAAATGTTTTTTATTAGAATCATGCTTTTGCATTGGGGATTCAAATTGTCGTCACCTTTTAGCTTTATTAATTTATAATGTAAATCCACTTTAAGAAAAGGATTTTTTTTATGCAATTTTTCTTTAATTTAGCACTTCAAAAATAAAAATTATACAATGAAAAAGATTATTGGATTACTATTTATCGTTTCTGTTATTATCTTCAGCTGTAAAAAAGATACACCTGCTCCTGCTGCTCCAGTTATTACTTATAGCGCATGGTCTGACTGTTCTAATGGTGTTCAAACAAGAACTTACACTGTAAGTGGTGGTACCGCAACTGCACCTGCTGATAGCTTATCAAGAGCTTGCGATTATTCTTCTTTGAAAACAGGTTTATGGAACATGAGTGCTGATAGCGTTTATATACAAGAATTGAACACTACATATGAAATCGTTCATGATACAACTGTATTCGGAGAAATTTATGCTCCTTGTACTTGGGATGATACTTATGCTTTTGCAGGAGCATCAAATACTAGCGGAACTTACACTTATGCTGATGCTGGTACAGTTTGCTCTCCTGATGGTTCAGGTACAGGTACATGGGCTATCACTAACAATAGCTTAATCTGGGATGGTCAAACAACATATCCTGCTGTTTTGAAATCTTTTAGTTCAACTAAAATGGTGACTTGGGTTTCATTCACAAGCACAGGTACTACTGGTACAGTTTATCATTTAACTGAAAAAACTACGTACACTAAGTTGTAATATTTAATATGATTTTTTAAAAATGCCGGCTATTCAGTCGGCATTTTTATTGTATATATTTTAGGTTTTGATGAAATGCATGCTAAAAACCATTAAATTTAAGATAGCTTTGCATTTCTAAGATGAAAGCAGGATTTGTAAATATTTTCGGAAAGCCCAATGCCGGTAAGAGCACATTGCTCAATGCCATCATGGGAGAAAAGATGGCCATTGTTTCACATAAAGTGCAAACAACTCGTCATAGGATAAAAGCCATTCTAAACGAGAAAGACTATCAAATCATCTTTTCTGACACTCCCGGAATCATCGAACCTAAATACAAACTGCACGAAAAAATGATGCAGGCTGTTAAAGGAAGTCTGGAAGATGCAGATCTGGCGCTGTTAATGGTGGATTCAAAAGAAAATCCTGAAGAATCAGATACCATTTTTCAAGCATTACATTTGAAAGTTCCGGCAATTATTGTATTGAACAAGGCAGATGCGGAGAAAAAGGAAATGTCTATAACTGAGCTTAAAGCATTTTTCTCTCAGAAATCTTATTGTAAAGAAATCGTTGTTGTGTCTGCTCTTCACAAAACAGGTATAAAAGAATTGATTACTTCAATTTTATCTTATTTACCGGAAGGTCAACCTTTTTTTGAAGGGGATGATTTGAGCGATTTGCCAACCAAGTTTTTTGTAAGCGAGCTGATCAGAGAAAAAATATTCGAATTGTTTCAAGAGGAATTGCCTTATCATAGCGCAGTATTAATCAGAGAATTTAAGGAAAAAACAACGCTGATAAAAATTACGGCCGACATTATCGTACAGCGTGAAACTCAAAAAGGAATCATCATCGGCGAAGGCGGCAGCATGATAAAAAAACTGGGCACACTGGCCAGAAAAGATATCGAAGCGTTTTTAGGCGCTAAAGTGTTTCTTGAATTGTTTGTGAAAGTAAGAGCGAAGTGGAGAGATAATGAGAATTTTTTGAAGGAATATGGATATTGATGTTTGTGGTTTATGGTTTGTTGTTTGGGGTTTGGGGTTTGGCGTTGTTTGTTTGGAGTTTGTTTTTTTGTTTGGAGATTATCCAGAATCAAACATCCAGAATCAAGTATCTAGTATCAAGCATCTATTATCCAGCATCTAACCATTTGAACCTTTTTTAATTTTGACTTTTTAATTTTTAATTATAATGAGTTTTACAGTTGCCATAACGGGAAGGCCTAACGTAGGAAAAAGTACATTTTTCAATCGCATGCTCGAGCAGCGAAAAGCTATTGTGGATGATTTGAGTGGAGTTACCAGAGATCGTCAATATGGTGTTGCAGAGTGGGCAGGAAAAAGCTTTAATATCATTGATACAGGTGGATTTGTGGCCAATAGCGATGATATTTTTGAAATCGAAATTGCCAAGCAAGTCAACATCGCCATCAGTGAAGCCGATGCGATTATTTTCATGGTGGATGCTTCTTCAGGCATTACCAACCTTGATGAGTCCATGGCGGATTTATTGAGAAGAAGTCACAAGCCAGTTTACCTCGCTGTAAATAAAGTTGACAACCACATTCGCTTAATGGAAGCCAGTGAATTTTACAGTCTAGGTTTTGAAAATATTTTCTTCTTATCATCCATTAGCGGTAGTGGAACCGGTGAGTTATTAGATGCTGTTATTTCTACTATGGATCCAGATGCTGATGCAATTGTAGATGATGATGGGATTCCAAAATTTGCCATCATTGGACAACCTAATGTTGGAAAATCTTCATTGCTCAACTCGCTGATAGGACAGGAGCGCACCATCGTAAGTGATATCGCCGGTACTACCAGAGATACCATTCACACGCACTACAATTTATACAATAAAGAATTCATCCTGATTGATACAGCAGGTTTAAGAAAAAGAGCCAAGGTGCATGAAGATTTGGAATTCTATTCAGTCATCAGAGCTATTAAAGCTATGGATGAAGCGGATATCTGCTTGTTGCTATTAGATGCAGGAAAAGGCATTGGGGCTCAGGATTTGGCGATATACTCTCTTGCAGTTAAAAAAGGGAAAGGCATTGTGGTATTGGTCAACAAATGGGATTTGATTGAAAAAGAAACCAATACAGCCAGAGATTACGAAAAAGAATTAAGACAACGCTTGGCGCCATTTAATGATGTGCCTATTATTTTTATATCAGTTATAGAGAAGCAAAGAATTTTCAAATCAATTGAAGCAGCTCTTGAAGTGTATGAAAATAAGAAGAAAAAAGTGGCTACTTCTAAATTGAATGAAGTGATGTTGAAAGCGGTTGAGCAATATCATCCTCCAGTTGTAAGAGGTAACGCCATCAAGATTAAATATGTAACGCAATTGCCAACACATACACCGAGCTTTGCATT
>CANGEZ010000105.1 GCA_947452875.1 Chitinophagaceae bacterium | reverse complement strand
TACATTCAAACCATTGTTGTACACACTAGCGGTTACAGATGCGGGTTATACGCCACAGACATACATACCGGGTGGTCCGTTAACGTTAGGTGGAAAAACAATCAGCACTGGTGGCGGAACAATGGCTTATTGTTTGGCGAAATCATTAAATGGAGCCGCTTGGCATTTGATGGCGGTGATTGGAGTTAAAAGAACCATTGAATTTGCAAGACAATGCGGAATCATTGCCAAGTTACCACCATATCCTTCCATTGCTTTAGGTACGGCAGAAATTCCGATGCTGGAAATGTTGCAAGCGTATACCATGTTTCCTAATAAAGGTTACAACACACCGCCAGTATTTTTTACCAGAATAGAAGATAAAGACGGTAATCTTTTGTATGAGTTTCCTATTTCACAGAGTAAAGAAGTGATTGGAGAAACAGATGCTTATTCCATGGTGAAGATGATGCAAGGTGTTGTGGAATTTGGAACAGCGAGAAGAATAAATAGTTATAATATTCCTGTTGAGAAAGCTGGTAAGACGGGAACTACCAATGCCAATACAGATGGTTGGTTCATCGGGTATACACCAGAGTTATTAGCAGGTACATGGGTTGGTTGTGAAGATCCTTTCATTCCTATTTACACCAGCAACAGTGGTGGTGCTGAAATGTCGGCACCTAAATGGGGTTTGTATATGAGTAATGTATATGCAGACAAGCGTTTGAATTATGGCAAGGTGACTACATTCGAACAGCCAGCCGCTTTGAAAAATGATCCTATTTATGCAGAACAAAATTTCGCAAATATCGCTACCAGTGGAGATAGTTTGGATGCCGACATCAGTAATGGCGGAGGCGCAGATGATTTCTTAGGCAATGATATGACGGATGAAATGCTAGATGATAAGACGAAGAAAGAGGTTAAGGATACAGCGAAGAAGAAGGCGCCGGTGAAGAAGGTGAGTGACTACTAAGTTCAATAAGTTTAAAAGTTCAAGATGTTCAAAAGGTCACTCAAACCTTTTAAACGTATTGAACCTCTTGAACCTTTCAAACAGGCTTACACCTTTCTCCCCAAAATTTTCAAACTACAACTCTTTTCATCGAGAATAGCCACATCAGGTAAATGTCCCCATTCTTCGAAACCTGCTTTTTTAAATAGTATGATACTTGGGGTATTTTGTTCAAAAATGAAACCTAGTAAAGTGTGTAATTGTAATGCTGGGCTTTGTTGAATAGCGTAATTCAGAATTTGTAAACCATAGCCTTTGCTTCTGAAATTTTCATCAAGGTACATACTGAATTCAGCGGTACCAGAATAAGCCGGTCGTCCATAGAAATTTTTAAAACTAGCCCATCCGATGATTGCATTATTTTCATCTTCAAAAATCCAAATGGGTCGAGTAGGCGTATGGGAAAGAAACCATGCTGTTCTATCTTCTACAGTCACTGGTTCAATATCTGCAGTCACCATTCTTCCGGGAATGATAGAATTGTATATGGAAACGATTGTAGGGAGATCTGCTATGGAGGCGTTTCTGATTATCATGTTCAAATAAAAGTTCAAGACTGGTTCAAAAGGTTTCAAAGGTTTAATAAGTTCAAAATACCCAAATTATAAGATGAACATTAAAAAACTTTGAAAAGTCCAATTATCAAATCCTCAAATAGATATATTTTCACATTGGAAATTCACCAATCACCAAATTGACACATTATCAAATCACCAAATTGACTTACGCAACCGCCTTACCCACCAAAGCAGCAGCTTCGCTTAATAAGATGGCGCTTTGAACTTTCAATCCGCTTTCGTCGATTAGTTTTTTTGCTACATCAGCATTGGTTCCTTGCAAACGAACAATGATAGGAATTTCAATGTTGCCAATACTCTTATATGCATCAATAACGCCTTGAGCCACACGATCGCAACGAACGATACCGCCGAAGATATTAATCAAAATAGCTTTTACTTTTGGATCCTTCATGATGATTCTGAAACCTGCTTCTACAGTCGTTGCATTAGCAGTACCACCTACGTCAAGGAAATTGGCAGGATCGCCACCAGATAATTTAATCATATCCATAGTGGCCATAGCCAAACCTGCACCATTTACCATACAACCTACATTGCCATCTAATTTCACAAAATTCAAATTGAATTTACCAGCTTCTACTTCAGTAGGATCTTCTTCAGAAATATCTCTTAAAGCAGCCACTTCAGGATGACGCATTAAAGCATTATCATCAATGTTCATTTTACAATCTACCGCAATGATTTTCTCATCACTGGTTTTGAATAAAGGATTTATTTCTAACATACCGCAATCCAAATCAACATAAGCGTTGTAAAGATTGGTTACGAATTTTACGCAGTTTTTAAATGATTCGCCGCTTAAACCAAGATTGAAAGCAATTTTTCTAGCTTGAAATCCTTGTAATTTTCCACCTGGATGAACGAATTCTTTGAATATTTTCTCAGGAGTATCATGAGCCACATCTTCAATGTTCATGCCGCCTTCTGTACTATACATCACCACATTCATGCAGCTGCTTCTATCCATTAAGATGGCTAAGTAGAATTCTTTTACAGGATTAGGACCTTCATAATAAACGTCCTGAGCTACCAATACTTTATTAACCAGTTTGCCTTCAGGTCCAGTTTGAATAGTTACCAAAGTGCCACCAAGAATATTATCAGCAATTTTCACTACATCTTCCATGCTTTTACCAACAGCAACACCTCTTTGTTCTTTTCCTACAATTGAACCTTTACCACGTCCACCAGCATGTATCTGAGCTTTAACTACAGCGAATTTGCTTCCAAATTGTGTATGAATCTGGCGATATGCTTCTTCTGCTTCAGTTGCAGTGCTACAAGCTATTCCTTCCTGTACAGGCACATTGAATTTTTTTAATAATTCTTTGGCTTGATATTCGTGTAAGTTCATTTGTTGAAAATTTTTGCGAAGATAAGGAATGAAAGGAAAATTAAAAAAGGTTTCGGAGGTTTAAGGGGTTAATGGTTCAAAAGGTTTAATAAGTTCAAAAGGTTCAATAAGGTCATTTCAACAGTAAAATTATCAAATTGAATAATTATCAAATCATCAAATTGTCAAATTAACCAATTGTCCAATTATCAAATTATCTTTGCCGCAGCTCATGAAAAAAACGGTTGTTTTTATAATACTGATTTTGGTGGCATTTGCTTCATTTTCTCAGGTAAGACCTAGGAGGCCAATTGTAGTTGATGATGGTACCAAGGCTCAACCTATCAATAATAATTCTGGACAACCTGTTGTAAACACCGAAAATCAAGCTGCAAACTCAGATACGATAAGCTTTGAACATCGAGATGATGCCAAAGACTCTATCAGTATCAGTTTTAAATTTTTAGATTCTACCAAAAAGGGGTTTATTGATTCCAGTATTAATGATTTTGATACATATTATTCGGTGCCTTCGAATTATTTATATCTAGGTAATAATGGGGCAGCGGCTACTTCTTTAATTTTTCAGCCTTTACAAAAAGCAGGATTTGATGCGGGTTTTCATGCTTATGACATTTATAAATATACCATAGAAGGAACTCGTTTTTACAAAACAACCCGACCCTTTACCACTTTAAGTTATCAGCTGGCATCAGGGAAAGAACAAATGCTGAAAGCCGGTTACACCCAAAATCCTAAGCCCAATCTCAATTGGGGATTTGATTACAAGCTCATCAATGCTCCAGGATTCTTTATCACTCAAAATACCAATCATAACGCTTATCGTATTTTCTCTAGTTATCAGGGAAAAAGAAAAAGATACAATTTATGGTTCAGTCTTACCGGCAATAATATCAGAGGTTCTGAAAATGGAGGCGTTGAAAATGCGGATTATCTTTCTGATCCTTATCGTAAAGACCGATTCAGTGTTCCGGTTAATTTAGGCAATAATGCGGCTTATAGAAATAATCCTTTTGTAACTACAGTCCTTACCGGAAATACTTACAAAGATTTTAATTTCTTTCTCAGACAAAGCTATGATTTGGGCAAACGCGATTCGATTGAAATTAATGACTCTACAACAGAATATTTGTTTTATCCGAAATTTAGAATTCAATACACATTTACAGGAAGTAAAGAAACTTATCGTTTCAGCGACATCAATGCTGATTCTACCAGATATGCCGATTGGTATCACGTTGATTTAAGGAAGTCTTTAGACACCTTTACTTTACAAGAAAAATGGTCTTCTATAAAAAATGATATTAGTTTAATCCAGTATCCCGATACCAAAAACAATGCACAGTTTTTCCTGGCAGGTGTTACGCTTCAAAACATCACCGGAACTTTTGCCAACAGTAAATCAAATTTCTATAATCTTTATGTTCATGGCGAATATCGTAATCGCACCCGAAATAAATTATGGGACATGTTGCTAAAAGGAGAGTTGTACGCCAAAGGTTTGAATGAAGGAGATTATAATGTGTATGCTTCTTTAAGTCGTGCACTCAATAAGAAATCAGGAAGCATCAATTTATTTTTCAACAATGTGAATCGAACACCGTCCTTTATTTTTGATGAGAGATCATCATTTAATCCCGGTACTACAATTAATTTCAGCAAAGAGAATATTACGTCTTTTGGTGCTGAATTGTTTACCCGTTTTATTCACCTCAGTTTTAAAAATCATTTGTACATAAATTATAGTTATTTTAAAAACTATACTACAACGGCTCAGTTTGGCAATCCTATTAATGTCGTTCAGGCCAGCGCTTCGAAGAAGTTCAAACTGTCAAAAAAATGGAATTGGTACACAGAAGCGACTGTGCAACAAACAGACAATTCATCACCAATTCGAGTGCCATTATTATACACTCGAAACAGAATTGCATTTGAAGGTTTGTTTTTCAAAAATTTGAATTTGTCTACCGGTTTGGAATTCCGATATTTTACGCCTTACAAATGTTATGGGTATTCGCCGGTTACAGGGCAGTTTGTGCCACAGGATACGTTTACCTTAAAAAACCTTCCGGATATTACTGCTTATGTGGATTTTAGAATCAAAGGATTTTCGGCATTTATCAGAGCTGAGAATTTAAATACGATGAGCTTTAATCAGGGATTTGGATTTACGAACAACAATTTTGCTGCGCCATTATATCCTACACAAGGATTTATTTTCAGGTTTGGAATCAGGTGGTGGTTTGTGAATTAAAGCCCCCTCAATCCCCCAAAGGGGGAAGTGTAATGCCAAGCCTCACCCCCGACCCCTCTCCAATAGAGAGGGGAGAAATGAAAAGTATCGACTACCTCAGCGAAACCTCACTCACTCTGGTCTCCGCGGTAAAACAATTCGTGAATTCGTGGCTATCTCTCACAAAACGTTCCGAAGGAACGGAATAATAACTATCATCTCGTGCTAAATACTCAAACAAATCTTAACATTATAAGGTCATTTTCTCCCAAAAAAACTAGCATTCTTTTCAATTAGTGTCTACCTTTACGCCGTGAAAAAAATATTGTTGTCGATATTGACTTTCTTCTACTTGATGCTATCTACAGGCTTTTCTGTGGAATTGCATTATTGCATGGGGAAATTCACCGGCATTGATTTTCATAGTTCGCAAAATGAAAAATGTGCTCGCTGTGGCATGACCGAAAAGAAAGGTGGTTGCTGCAATGATGAAGTAAAGTTTTTCAAGCTGGCCAATAATTTTAAAAACAATAATTCTTCTTACAGTTGTATTAATAGTAATGCCATCGTTCCCACAACTCAATTGGAGATCCCATTGGCTTCTGTTTATACTATTTATCATACAACTCCTCATTTACCCTTAAAGCCCGAACAATACGGTCCTCCGTTATTCCTTCGCAATAGGGTTTTCAGAATTTAGAATATTATTTACTCAATTATTTTCTCAATCAGTTCAAAGCTGGTTGTCTTTCTATTTATTTATTCAAACCAAAAATCAATCAAAATGAAAATTATGTCATTTATTGCCGTGTTATTAATCGGCTCGTTATTTACCAACAGCACATTTGCACAAGCACAAGCTTCAGTTAAAGAGAACATCAAAGTTTGGGGCAGTTGCGGAATGTGTAAGAAAAAAATCGAAAAAGCAGCAAAATCTGCAGGCGCAGAAACTGCAGTTTGGGATGTAGATTCTCATATGCTAGCATTGGAATTTACTACTGATAAAACCAATGCCCTGAAAATTCAGGAAGCCATTGCGAAAGTGGGTTATGATACACAAGATGTAACTGGCGATGATAAAGCTTATGACAATTTACATGGCTGTTGCAAATACGATCGTAAAGAAATTGCTGACGCAAAACCAAAAGAATAATTATGAAAAAGCTATTACTGGCTTTATCATGTTTGATTTCTGTATCCATTAATGCTCAGGTTACAAAAGTTAGTTTACAAGCCAGCGGACTTACCTGCAGCATGTGCAGTAACGCCATCAATAAATCATTGAAGACACTAGATTTTGTAGAAAATGTAAAAGCAGATGTGTCATCTTCAACTTTTGAAATCACCATCAAACCTGGCACAGCAGCAAATTTTGATTTGCTGAAAAAAAAGGTTGAAGATGCTGGTTTTTTTGTGGCTAAAATGATTGTTACATTAAATGTTAATCAAGTTGAAGTAAGCAACGATGCGCATGTTGATATTGATGGCAAAATGTTTCATTTTTTGAATACTGATAAAAAACTAATCAATGGCGAAACCAGTTTCAAAATATTGGATAAAGGTTTTGTGTCTGCAAAGGAGTTTAAGAAGAATTCAAAATTGACAACAATGGCTTGTTATCAAACTGGTTATATGGGTTCTTGTTGCAAAGACAAAAATGCCAAATCCGGAATCAGAATTTATCACGTCACGATTTCATAAACTAAGGATACAGTTAGTAATAGCTGTATCCTTTTTTAATTCTTTTTATGAAGAAATTGCTTTTGTGTTTATTTCTTTCACTTGTTATTTTTAATCACTTGTC
>CANGEZ010000104.1 GCA_947452875.1 Chitinophagaceae bacterium | reverse complement strand
GGGCGGAACCGTTTTTGAAAACATTCCTTTCATACAAAAACTTGGATGGAGAGAAAGATTTTCCTTCAATGCCTATTGGGGCGATATGAGCAATACAAATAAAAAATTCAACACCGGTGCAATATTCAATATCCCTTCAAGAGCTCCTTTCATGGAAGCTAGTGTTGGTATTGAAAACATTTTTCATTTTATGAGTGTTGAATATTTTAAAAGGTTAAGTTATCTTAACAATCCTAATATTGCCAAACATGGCTTGTTTTTTGGTGTTACTATTGTATTCTAATTTATATAATATGCTTCATAAATTTATTGAATTTACACTAAAGAGTTCGGATGAAATACAAATAATCCTTTTTGCAGGAATCATGTTAATTGGTTTGTATATTGAAAGAATAGCCGCTTCCTATCATATTGAAAATAAATGGAAACATTCATTATTGAACTTTCCTTTTATTATTACTAATGTTCCGATTCAATTTATAATGGGAATTATTTTTGTTAAAACGATACATTTTACCGGCATGAATGAATTTGGAGTGATCCACTTTTTTTCTTCTATTCACAATCATTTTTGGGTTTTCATTATTGGATTTTCAATGCTTGATTTGGGGGAATATGTTTACCATTTGATTATGCATAAAGTAAAAAGATTGTGGATGTTTCATATTGTTCATCATAGCGACAATTCAATTGATGTTTCTACTACAGTTAGAGAACATCCCGGAGAAAACTTTATCAGAATGAGTTTTACTTTTTTATGGGTTTTTCTTTCCGGTTGTCCATTGTGGGTTTTTGTGATTAGACAAATTATTCAAGTTGTTACCACTTTGTTTGCACATGTAAATTTTCAATTACCTGAAAAACTAAACAACATAATTGGTTTAATTTTTATTACACCTAATCTTCATCACATACACCATCACTACAAGCAACCTTATACGGATTGCAATTATGGCGATGTTCTCAGTATCTGGGATCGAATTTTCGGAACCTTTCAAAATACACCCCCGGAAAAAATTGTGTTTGGTGTTGATTCAATAGAAGACAAGAATAACGTTTCGAATTTTAAATATCTTATAAAAGTTCCATTCGGAAAATATTTAAAAAGACCAGATAGCACATATGAATAAAAGAAATCCCGATTACATCATGCAATCGGGATTTCTTTTTTATGTTTTTACGATATTTTATTACAAATAAATAGGTAGCTTATTTTCCAAAATGAATTTGAAAACCAGCATTTAAAGCAACCGTATTGTCTTTAACAGATTCAACACCAGCTTTCGTTGAAGTATAGCTGACAGCAAATTCCAATGCTACATGACTATTGAGAAAAAATGCAGGACCTGCAGCAATGCCATATCCTGTGAGTTTAGACGAACCTAATCCTTCATTTTCAGTTCCAAAAATTCCCTGAGCATTTCCAAATAATTTTGCATTTTTACCTAAGCTTGCAAAGTAGTATCTAACATATGGACCGAATGAATTTGTTGAAGTCTTATTGCCATCATCAGAAGTAGCATTAATAGTAACATTCATACCAACTGCAAAATTGTTGGCAATAAAATAACCTACCCTTGGAGAAACATCAATAACTGTATTGGTAATGTCTCCCTCTTTTGTTGAAGAAAACGTTGCACTACCTCCAACTAACCAGGATTTTTTTGAAGTTTGAGAAATTGCAAGTTGACTTAATAATAAAAAGGAAAAAACAAATAAAGAATTTTTCATTTTTTTTTAGATTTGAGGTTAAAAATTTTTTGTGAAATTAACACTAGTGTAACATGAGAAATTCTATTTTGGATTTTATTTAACAAAACTGAATTTTTTTGAATATTAATTCCAGTTGCCGATTGTCTAAAATTTAATAATTATTTATCTTAGATAAGTACGATTGATTTTATAACCCTTTGTTTTCGATTCAATAAATTATTTCGTTTATTTGTTGCTGTTATACAAATTTGAATTACTTTATATTTTGATCATTTAATAATCGCCTTCAACATATTTAACATTTCCTTGTTTTCGTCTTTCAATTTTCTTTTCTAGTTTCAAATCTCCAATCAAAAAATAAATCTGCTTCGATTTGATGACAACTTTATAATTTTTTTTTTCGTCTATCCGGTTCGTTTTTTTCCTACCCAATCCTTCAACTATTTTTTTACTCTTTAAATTTTTTGTTATGAACAAACTATCAATTGTTTTGATGTTACTCATTTCTGTTACGGCAAAAAGCCAGAAAATTGAAGACCGATGGTTAGATAGTAATCAGCATATTTATATTATATCTTCACTTGATACGCTTGCCCGTGGTGAAAAAGATTGTTTGATTGGAGGAATGATTTACAATCAAGATAGCATCAGTATTTATTGTTTATACTTAGCCATATTTTCATCATATAAAATAGATCCATTGTCGGTGGTACACGTTGAAATATTATTGGAGAATGGTGAAATTTTTGCGATGGAAGACAGTAGTGATAAAACAAATTTAATCCGAGAAAATAGTTTTGCTATCACTGATTATATCACTATAGATGAATTAAAGAAATTAGAAAACAATCCCGTTTTCATGATCCGTGTTCTTACCAAAAATGATCGGTTTATTATTAAAACATCGGAGCCTTTTGCAAACACGTTATGTAAGCTTTCCAAACTGCTGCTAGAAACTAATGTTTATGAGGAATTTAAATCCGTTACCCATGATGATGAAGATTTGAAAGTAGTTGCGTATCCTTAGAAAATTTAATTTTTTAGTCTGTACCCTATTTAAATAATTTATTCATCATCAAAAATAGAAGTTATGAAAACTAAAATATGCATTTCATTTGTTTTCTTGTTTGTAACGATGATTTCAGGCAAGTCTTTTTCTCAAGAAGTTATTACAACACACGGTGCAAAGGTTTTAAAATTTGATAATACTGGTAAAACTTATTACAACTCTAAATTGTTTAATGAAATAGATATTTTTTACATTGATAAAGAGTTTATAAAAATAAAATGTTCTGATCCAAATAATAGAGCTACTGTTTATACTATTATTGAAGATTGTGGCGAAGTAAAAACATCAGAAGATAAGTCACAATGGTATGTTTGTAAAGATTTAGATGGGGGGACTTGTTGGATATATATAACTACAGAAATAAAAAAAGATCAAGAAAATACAATTGAAATTCAATACGCAAATTCATCAATTGTATATTACATAGTAAAATAAAATGGAAAGAGCTTTTCTAAAAATGTTCGATGTGGTTTCTTACGATTTTTTCGGACTACTCATTGGCGGTTGCGTAAAGCCAATATGTTCGCCGCATTTCGGACAACAATAATCGATGATAAAACTTGAATCGTGAAATTCTTCAATTTTCAATTCACTGCCTAAGCCTTTCCATTCGCATTTTTTACAGGCAATGATTTCTTCTCTGAAAGTTTCGTAAGTTAAATAACTCATGTTTATTTTAATTTTAATTAAGGTCGACCATACAACTTAATCCAGTTTTGGTAAATGGATTGTTCATTATCTTTTTCGATTTTTTCCGGTTTCACAACAGGTGTGTTTTTCTTTTCTTCTTTTTTATCTTCTTCAACAGTTGTTATTTCCTGAGGATTATTTTGTTCCATCAACAGAAAACTATATTCCTGCGGATACTTTTGAGTAAGAATCAAAAACAATTGTTCGCTCAAAATGCCCAGTTTTGTTTTGTTCATCAGTCTTTTGATTTTCAATAAATCATTAATGTACTGAGGTTGTGTTCCAAAAATATTTCCTGCTAATTGTTGAATGAAAGGCGATGTCATGTTTTCTTGTATCGTTGTCATTTGTTTTAATTTATACAACAAAGCTATTGTCGCCTACCTCCTTCTATTTGCGGAGTCAATTTATTTTAGTCCTCCAATAGAATGCGGACTTGCCCTTACACCTTAGTTCAAATTATTTTTTTCCATGCACATCATCACTCAGGTATTTAGAGTAGATAAAAGTTATTCGTTACTGAGAGAAAATTTCAGCAGCAACAAACGCAAATGGGAAATCATTGACAATAAAAATGAAAAAGCATTCATTGATAAAGAAAGTTATTTCATGGAAAACAAATCTGTTTCACACTGGCATTATTACAAAGTGAAAACGCCATTGAAATCAAAAGATGAATTTATAATAGAAACAGAAATTCAATTATTAAGTAAAGATCAATTTGGTCATTTTGGTATGTTGTGGGGCTTCGACAAAGAAGATAATGTACTGAATAAATTTACCATTTCAGCTGATGGTGAACGTGCGCTGATGATGCAATTCGAAAAGAATCATAAAAAAAATTATTACAGAATACAGTGCAGAGATTTTAATAAAATAAATACCATTAGCCTTGTAAAAATGTCAATCATTAAATTGGGAGGCTTTTATTATTTCTGCATCAACAACGAGTTGATCAATATTGTAAATGAAAATCATTTTGTGATTACTGGTTCTTACATTGGTTTTTATCTAGAGCCCGGCATCGCCATAAAAAGCAATTGGCTTGAGATCAAAAAATTAACGGCGAGGAAGATGAAATCGGTTTCGGGGTTAGAGATGTTGTTGGGGTAGGAACGTTTGGGGTTTGGGGTTTGGGGTTTGGTTCAAAAGGTTAAATCTTTTTCAGAAATAAACATATTGAGCTAATTGAACTTATCAAACCTTTTGAACCAGCATTATCATTACGGTAAATAAAACTTATCGGTATTGCTCCGCCGCCGCTTCCAAATGTTCAGAAATGGTTTTTCTCAAAGATGCCGGTTTGATGACTTTGCAAAAAGACGACATGGATAATATTCTGTTGTAAAGTTCTTGATTGATGTAAACAGCAAGTTCAATCTGTATGCCGTCGTTTTTGGTTTTAATTATTTTTTGAGAAGTATGTATCGGTTCGAGCTGTATGAGTTTGTGGTAAGGATCTTTTAACTCCAATATTACTTTAGAAGGCTTTCCTTCATTTTTCATGATACCCACAGAATGTTGCAAAAAAACTTCGGGATTGAAATCGGGTTTTAATTTCTGTTTTTGTTTGGTGACTTTTATATCCTGGATTCTATCGAGTGCGAAAGTGAGATAGTCTTGTCGTTCTTCCACCCAGCCAATGAGATACCAGCGATTTCTGTTTTCTTTCAATAAGTAAGGAACAACTTGATAAGTTTTGGTTTCATGTTTGTAGATGTTCTCGTATTGTAGGTTCAGCAACCATTTTGAAGATATTGCCGGATAAATAACGCTCAGCCATTGGTAACCTGTCGTTGCATTGCCCGACTCAAATTGTACATGGCGTTGAATGCTGTCGTCTTCTACATCAAGTTGTAAACTAAATCGAGCGTCTATTTTTTCGATGGCTTGTTTAAAATCTTTGAAAATCGGAACTTCTGCATATTGATACAAAAGATTAGCAGCATAACGCAATGAATCCCATTCTTCCTGTTCAAGCTGCAATTCTGCAATACTGAAACCTTGCTCACCATAGGCATAACCTTTTCTTTCTTTGTTATATATAATAGGCGCATCAAATCCATGAGGGTAACTACGTTTCATGGCTCTTAAATCTTTTTCAATAGTGGAAGCCGAAATATCTGTACCCAGTTTTTCGGCACATTTTTCCGCTAAATATTCAAGTGTAGGAAATGGTCTTTGTTTGTTGGTAAGACAAGTGTCTATAATTCTGTAGCGGATTAAAGCTGATTTGTTTTTTGGCATAAGGAAGGCTTTGGGATAAAAGAGATACGAATATAATTAGTTTATGGTATAACCACGAATTCACGAATTTTTTTCACCGCGGAGAAATCGAGTATTTAGAGTTTTCGCAGTGGTATTTTGCCACAAAGACGCAAAGGCACAAAATGCCACAAATGCAAAATGATTTTGACAACCAGATTGTTGTTCCATAGGAACAATTCGTCTTTAGCCCGAAATGATGGTATTTTTTTTCGTTCCATAGGAACGTGTCGTGAGATTGTTAACCACGAATTCACAAATTATTTTCACCGCGGAGAAATTGAGTATTTAGAGTTTTCGCAGAGATAAGTCGATACCGCTCATTGCTCCCCTCTCACGCGGGAGAGTGGTTAGGAGTGAGGTTATTTTTATCGCTGAGAAAAGTGGAAATGAGATTTCACCAATGTGTAATTGAGCAACTAATTTTGACAACCTATTTTTTGTTCCATAGGAACAATTCGTCTTTAGCCCGAAATGATGGTATTTTTTTTCGTTCCATAGGAACGTTTCCTGAAGTAATTAGCCACGAATTCACGAATTGTTTTCATAACCCCATAGGGGTGGAACTTTTTTAGAAGAATATGCCAGTTAGAAATAAAACTCCGTAGGAGTGACACAAGAAGTATTTCAATTAAAGCACAAAAAGTCGTAAACAGATGTCACGAATTTGATTCCCCCTTTGGGGGATTGAGGGGGCCGATAAATAAATATAGTATTATGTATTGCATAGTACTAAATAATTTATATCTTCGTTAAGACAAATACAGAACTCAATGATTTTCGTTCTGATTTAATCCACTAAAAAGCATAAAATTCGACCAATGAACATAGAAAACACTTCAAGTCAGATGCGAAAAGGAATACTGGAATTCTGTATTCTTTCCGTAATCAAACAAGGAGAAGCCTATCCTTCTGATATCATTGAAAAAATGAAATCAGCCAATCTCAACATTTTTGAGGGAACGCTTTACCCTTTATTAACCCGATTAAAAAACGCCGAACTCCTCACTTACAGATGGGTAGAAAGCAACAGCGGACCGCCAAGAAAATACTTTAGCCTTACCGAAAAAGGCAACGAATTCTATAAAGAACTCGAAACCACCTGGACCGAACTTTCGGACGCAGTGAAAATTATTACCCAACAAGCATAATATAAATAATATGAAACAAGTCATCAATATCAACTACCACGGCAGAATCATTCCCATTGAAGTAGCTGCTTATGAAATGTTGAAAAATTATACCGCAAGCTTACAACTCCATTTTAAAGATGAAGAAGG
>CANGEZ010000103.1 GCA_947452875.1 Chitinophagaceae bacterium | reverse complement strand
ACTGCAAATGGAACGAATCCAAATTGCTTTGGTTCAAACGGAAACATCACATTCAGTGCAACAGGTGGAACAGGAACTATCACTTACAAAGTGAATGGTGTTTCTGCAACATCACCATATTCTGCAACTGCATCTGGAGGTTATACAATTTTAGCAACTGATGCAAATGGATGTACAGCATCTCAACAGATAACAATTGCAATTCCAACCGCTGTTAGTTTAACTGCAAACGGAACGAATCCAAATTGCTTTGGTTCAAACGGAAACATCACATTCAGTGCAACAGGTGGAACAGGAACTATCACTTACAAAGTGAATGGTGTTTCTGCAACATCTCCATATTCTGCAGCTGCATCTGGAACTTATACTGTTTTAGCAACTGATGCAAATGGATGTACTTCATCTCAGCAAGTGACTATTGCCATTCCATCTGCAATCAATTTAGTTGCAAATGGAACGAATCCAAATTGTTCAGGATCTAATGGAATTATCACATTCAGTGCAACTGGTGGAACAGGAGCGATTACGTACCAAGTAAATAATCTAATTGCAACATCTCCTTATACAGCTACTGCATCTGGAGTTTATACAATTTTAGCAACTGACGCTAAAGGATGTACTAAGTCTACAACCGTAACAATTACTATTCCAACTGTAATTAATTTAACAGCAACAGGAACTAATATTTCTTGTTCTGGTCTTAGTGGTAATGTTGTATTCAGTGCAACAGGTGGCACAGGCACAATTACTTACAAAGTAAATAATATTACTGCTACTTCGCCTTACACCATTACTACAGCCGGGACTTATACAATATTGGCTACAGATGCAAACGGTTGTACAAGTTCAAAACAAGTTGTAATAACAGCTTCAACAACTTCAACGATAGTTTTGACAGCTACAGGTTCAAATCCTAAATGTGCTGGGCTAAATGGTAGTATTACATTCAGTGCTACAGGTACTACAGGCACAGTAGTTTATAAAGTAAATAATGTTGTAGCTACTTCGCCATATGCAGCAACTGCTTCAGGTGTGTATACAATTATAGTTACAGATGGCAGCGGATGTTCTGCTACCAAGCAAGTGACAATTACCACACCTCCGGCTGTTATTCTTACTGCTACAGGCGTTAACCCTGTATGTGCAGGACAATCTGCTACAATAACATTCAACGCAACAGGTGGTGTGGGTACGTTAACTTACAAAGTAAATAATGTTGCTGCTACTTCACCTTATACAGCTACCACTTCAGGTACTTATGTTGTTAGAGTAGAAACATCCAGCGATTGTTATGTTACAAAGAATGTTATAATAACTATCCCTACAGCTATTAACTTGACGGCTACCGGTACCAATCCAAATTGTGCAGGACAAAATGGTTCTATTGCATTCAGTTCAACAGGTGGCGTAGGAGCTATTGTATATAAAGTAAATAATGTAATTGCTACTTCACCATATACTGCAACTGCAGCCGGCATTTATACGATTTCCGCAACAGATGCTAATGGTTGTAGCGTTTCAAAAACTGTAACCATAGTTTCCCCTAATGCTATTTCTTTAACTGCAACGGGTACAAATCCTAATTGTGCAGGTAGCAATGGTTCTATTGTATTTAGTGCAACTGGTGGAACAGGTGCCATTACTTACAAGGTGAATAATGTAACTGCAACTTCTCCTTATGCTGCAACTACTTCAGGAACGTATACCATTTTAGCTACAGATACCAAAGGTTGTACTTCAACTAAACAAGTTGTAATTGCTATTCCAACAGCAATTGTTCTAACAGCAACGGCAATGAGTCCAAAGTGCACTGGGCAAACAGGAAGCATTGTATTTAGTGCAACAGGTGGAACTGGTGTCATAACATACAAGGTGAATAATCTTGCTGCCGTATCTCCATATACCGTTTCAACAGCAGGTTCATATACGATACTCGCTACAGATACCAAAGGATGTACAGCTTCTAAAGTAGTTACTATTACTGTGCCCGCTGCTGTAACAGCTTCCATCAGTTCTGCAAATTCTAATGCTTATTGCAATGCCTTAACATTGACAGGAAGCAGTACAGCATTGGCGCCACTAACTTATGAGTGGTTTAATCCTTCTGCAGTATTGGTGTCTACAGCTAGTAGCATTTCTTTGAACAATAGCAATGTAGACGGAAATTACACACTTTATGTAACTGACGCGAATAAGTGTAGAAGTGCTGCAGCAGCAAGCTACAATTACTTGAAACAAACACTTCTTGGAAACTATACAGTGTTAGGATTGAAAGACGTTTCGTTGGGTCAATCTAATGTTGTAAATGGAGCTGTTGGAAATACAGCATCTGGCAAATCGGTAGCAATAGGTGCCAACTCAACAGTTAATGGCTTTGTGAAATCAAGTGTCATTACTTTGTCGCAACCCGTAACTGTTACTGGTGGATTGGTTTACAGTCCTGCTGTTGTTACGTTGCCAACTTTGCAAACCAATACGGCAACAATTCCTGGAAGTAACATTACCGTGCTTGATAATGTTACCTCTACTATTTCAACCAACTACAACACAGTTACTATTGGTAAAGCTGCTGTCGTAACTATATCTGGCACAATCTATGGAGCTATCACCATTGGTGAAGGGGCTCAGGTCACTTTCACACAAGCTTCTGTGAATATTAATTCTCTTGTAATGACTTCAGGTAAATTAAATGTCAATTATACAACAGCTAATTTTAATGGAACTGCTGTTAAGATCAAATCGACTGTTGTTATTGGTGACAGGTGTAGAGTTAATGCATCCAATGCAACTTTCCATATGACTGACGCGGTGGCTGATGTAGAGAAGTTTTCGGTGAATTCAAGTGATACTAGATTCAATGGAAATATTTTGATGCCTAAAGGAAAACTTCAACTTAAAGGGACTGTTGGGCCATTGGTGATGACCGGTATCTTTATGGCTGAAAATATTGCTAGCAGTGTGGCGGCAACTTGGAATGGCAATACTTGTGCAGGAAATCTGATTGCCAGAAATCAAGAGACGCCATCACAGATTGTTAGGGATATGACCAATAATACTTCTTTTGATGTGGTTGTTTCGCCAAATCCTTCTACAACTGATTTTAAACTGCAGATTTCTAGTGCAAAACATGAATCGGTAAATATCAAAATATTTGATGTAACAGGTTCATTGCAATCAGAAATTAAAGGAAAATATTCTGGATCAGAAATTAGGGTAGGTGGCCAATTGAAATCAGGAACCTATTTTGCAGAAATTATTAAAGGTAATGAGAAGAAACTCGTGAAATTGATTAAATTAAATTGATAACTGTTTTATTCTAGTCCATGGTTTTAACCAATGGCGATTCATTTTAAAAAGCAAGCCCATCGTATTAACGGTGGGCTTGCTTTTTAAAACAATTCCCTCAATTATCCATTTTTAACTACTTTTGGAACGAATAAAAATATTTCTGAAACTACATTTTGAAAAAAAGCACTATTATATTAAAACTTCTATTTTTTGTTTTGATGTGCTTGCATCCATTCTCTCAATATTCATTTGCACAGACTAAGCAAATTGATAGTTTGAAAAATCTCTTAAGTAAGCAACTGGACGATAGTCTAAAAGTAAATACACTTAACATTTTAAGCAAATCATACTTTAGTATAGACCCTAAAATTTCTATTCAATATGCAAATAATGCAAAAGATTTGGCTTTAGAAATTGCGTATAAAAATGGGGTAGCACTGGCTTATAAAAACATTGGCATTGCTTGTTATATGCAAAGTAAGAACGTTGAGGCGATCCAAAATTGGAATAGCTCTTTAGCTATTTACACTGAAATTGGTGATAAAGTTGGACATGCGAATATTCTGAGCAATTTAGGTGCCATTTATTTTAATCAAGGTGTTGATGCAAAGGCTATCGAATATTATTTGCAATCACTCAAACTAGCTGAAGAAATTAATGATTCATTGCGCTTGGCAACAGTGCTTATGAATATAGGAACAGTGTATCTAAATAAAAAAGCCAATTACGATAAGTCTTTGAATTATTATTTGCAAGCTCTTCCTATTTGTGAATCATTGAAAGATAAAGATGCCCTTGGGACAATCTATGTAAATCTGGGTGAAATTTATTTTGAAAAAGGGGAAGACAGTAAGGCCTTGATTTATTTAAAAAAATCATTGGTGGTTTATGAAGGATCTGAAAATATTCCTTATTCTTATATTGACATTGGAAAAGTGTATACCAAAATGGGTGATTATGATAATGCCATAAAAAATGAATTGATGGCATTGGATATTGCAAATAAGCTAAATGGGCAATTAGATATGGCTCGTTCATTACTCAGCCTAGCAAATACTTACAATCAAAAAGGAGAAACAAGAATTGCCATAGATTATTTCCTGAAGGGAATTGATATCGCAATTGAAATAAAAGCAAATGCAGAATTGAGAGATATGTATAAAGGAATTTCAGCTGCTTATAGTAGAAATAATGATTTTGATAATGCTTACAAATACCAAAGTTTGTTGATTGCCATAAAGGATACATTATATAATATAGAAACTGATAAGAAATTAGGGTCACTTGACCTTGATTTTCAAATTTATAAAAAAGAGGGCCAAATTAGTCAACAAAACCAAGCCATTCAGCGCCAAAAAATGATTCGCAATTCATTTATCATTGGCTTTGCTATAGTTATCATTTTCGCCGGAATATTTTTGAAACAACGCAATAAAATTTCCAAAGAAAAACAAAGAAGCGAAGAATTATTATTGAATATCCTCCCGGAAGAAACTGCTGAAGAATTAAAGAATACAGGCACCGCAACTGCTAAAAGTTATGATTCAGTAAGTGTACTATTTACTGATTTCAAAGATTTCACCAAGCTTTCTGAATTGCTTACTCCTAAAGAGCTGGTTGCAGAAATTAGTGAATGTTTTTCTGCTTTTGATGCCATTATGCATCAATATGGAATCGAAAAAATAAAAACTATAGGGGATGCTTACATGGCCGCTGGTGGATTGCCAACTGCTAATCATTCGCATCCGGTTGATGTTGTAAAAGCAGCTATTGCCATCAGAGAGTTCATGGCTGAACAAAAAGTCAAAAAAGAAGCTGAAGGAAAATTGTTCTTTAGAATCAGAATTGGCGTTCACACAGGTCCAGTAGTTTCAGGAGTTGTAGGCACCAAAAAATTCGCGTATGATATTTGGGGTGATACCGTAAATACCGCTTCAAGAATGGAGTCTTCAGGCGAACCCGGTAAAGTAAACATCAGCGAAACAACTTATCAGCTCATAAAAGATAATTTCAATTGCACTTACAGAGGCAAACTAGCGGCAAAGAATAAAGGCGAAATAGATATGTATTTTGTAGAGGATGAAATCGCTTAGTAAAACTTAAGCAGGTTAATTACAATTTCACAAACTTTTTAGTAGTAAAGGCATTCGTAATTTCAAGGAAATAATTGCCTTTCGGTAACTTGGAAACATCAACACTGATCATGTTTTTTCCTTTATGTATGGCAGTTTGTTTAGTCAATAATAATTTCCCTGATTCGTCAAATATTTTTGTAGTTGTATTGAAATCGTTTTCAGCATGCGTGACTATGGTTAATATGTCATGACAAGGAATAGGAAATAAAGTAGTGTAAGTTAATTTCGATAATTGTAAAGATTTTATTTCACTGTATTTGATATAATTGTCGGAACTAATTTCTTTTATTCTGTAAAAAACATAGCCATCAGCTTGAGAAGCTAGATTGTCGGTGAAATGATAAGCATGAGTTGGCGCGGGCATTACGGAGCCTATTTTCCTAAACTGAATACCGTTATTGCTTTTTTCAACTTCATAATTAATAACATTGTCTTTTTGATTGATGACTTTCCAATTGATGTCGGCGAGATTTTCATTTTTCAAAACATCTAATTCAATGTCGCTCAAAGGTACAATGATATTTTGAACAGGCACATAAGAATAACCACTGTAACTCCCATGATTAGACGCTCCTATACCATAAAACATGTTGCTGTAATCGGTATTGTCATTACCGCTGATTTCAGTGTAAAAAGACATTTGTCCATTCAGCGCACCACCATTGTTTAAATGGCCTAATCTGCTATAAGCTACGATTCCCAATTGAGCGTTTGTAAATTCAATTTCCAAAACATCGATGCTTACTCCGGAAATAAAATTATACTCCAGACTAGCGCTGCTGTTGATGTTGAACAAGAAATTATAAAAGCCTTCCTCATTAGTAATGGTATAAATATAATTTGAAGTAGGAAGATAATTGCTTAGATAATTGTTTCTAATCGAGGCATTGGGTTGAGGAGAAATGGTGTTGGGCAATTGTACGGTAAACTGAAGATTAGAGAATTTTCCTGTAAAGCTGGTATTGGGCTTGATGGAAATAACGATTGAATTGGCATTGCTTCCAGTTCTGATGGTGCCACTGAAAATCTGACCAACAAGTTGACCCTTTGCAACTGATATGGTCAGCGACAAGAGAAAAGAAAATAGTACTATGATATTTTTTTTTGTCAAAATCTCAGTTTGCTTTTTTATTGTGGCAATTCCTGTTGAATGATTTTTATTTCGGAGTTGTTTAAAATATTTTGAATTAAAAAAGATTTGTCACTATCTGTATCTGAATAATTAACGGTTCCGTTCATATTCAAATCTGCTCTGTAATAACCAGTTAAAATATTATTTTCATTGTTGTTTAAATCTGATAGAATAGTTGATCTGTCATTTGCAAAACCAGAGTATCTGACATTGTTATTGCCATTGGTATTGCCACTCCACATCAAACGAATGTTACTCGACATGGGATGTGATGCTAACGTATAACCATTGCTTGTTCCATAAACTTGAGCTGCAGGTATTGTACTTAAATCAATAAGATTACTAGTAAATGCAGTTGATTTGTTTTCTGACAATGTCATTGCATTAGCTGGATTCAGACTTAATGCTAGATGGTTTCTATGTCGAACACTCAATGCATAATTGCCTTGTGGAATGTAATTAAAGGTAACCGGACTTTT
>CANGEZ010000102.1 GCA_947452875.1 Chitinophagaceae bacterium | reverse complement strand
GGTTTCATTTTGAATAATGAAATGGATGATTTCAGTATCAAACCGGGAGTGCCTAATTTGTATGGCGTTACCGGCAATGAAGCGAATGCGATTGCCCCACGAAAAAAAATGTTGAGTAGTATGACCCCAACAATTGTGCTTAACAACAACAAGCCTGTCATCGTGGTTGGAACACCCGGAGGTTCTACGATACCAACAAATGTTTTTCAAACCATCACATCTTTAATCGATTTTAAAATGAGCCCTGAGAATGCAGTTAATCTTCCTAAATTTCATTTCCAGTGGCTGCCGGATGAGGTATTCGTTGAGCCTGAATTCCCAAATACCTCTAAAGAAAAGCTCACTGCAATGGGCTACAACATTAGAGAAAGAGGATACATGGGCAGAACAGAGCTGATCAAGATAGATTATCAAAACGGTAAAAAAATAACGGCTATCGCTGATAAAAGAGGTGATGATGCTGCGGAGGGGTATTGATTTTTCACCGCAGAGAAGAAGAGAAAAAGAGGTTTACGCTGAGACTATGTGTCTTTATCAAATAGCTCAGCGTAAACTCTCATTTCTCCGGTCTTTGCGGTAAAAAGTATATTTATAATTTATGAGATAAATCAGCATTTGGTTTTTGCGCTTAAGCAGCTAATGGTTAATTTTACAGATAATCTAATTCACTGAGAAAAGGCCTAAAAATATCGTCCCGAATACTATTGATTCTTCTCTTCTTGATTATGTCGCTTTATGGAATTTTACATCTTCCTAAAGTTCAGACTTGGATCATCAAGAAAGTGGCCTCTTCCCTATCCGATAAATTACATACAACAGTCAGTATTGAAAGTGTAGATTTTACCTTCTTTTATCAACTCAAGTTTAAAAAATTATTGATTGAAGACCAATCAAAAGATACTTTATTGTATGCAGGTGCAGCCAGAATCAACATCAACGACTGGTTTTTTGCGAAAGATAAAATCGTGCTTAAATATGTTGGTCTTGATGATGCCGTTGTAAATCTAAAGCGAACAAAAGAAGATTGGAACTATCAGTTTATTATTGATTATTTCGGCAGTACTTCATCAAAAAAATCCAATAAACAAGTTGAGTTTGAATTCAAGAAGGCTGAATTCAATAATATCCGATTCAATCGCATTGATAAATGGATAGGGGAAGACATGTTGGGTTCTGTAAAATATTTACAAGCCAACATTGATTCTCTTGATCTTGACAAAGAGAAAATAATCATCAGCAGACTAATATTGAATCAGCCGGTGTTTGCTCAAACTGATTACCAAGGCAGCATACCTAGCAATTATCAAAGTACTTCTTCAAAGACAAAAACCCATGTTGGGGCTAATGACAATAAAATAGGCTTTACGTTAATTGCCAAGAAAGTAAGCATTACAAACGGAACTTATCAAAACGATAAAGAAACAGAAAGGGCTCCATTTACAGATTATTTCGATCCTTTTCATTTTGCTTTCAACAATATCAATGGCGAGCTTAAAAACATAGTTTATCAGAATGACAGTTTACGTGCTTCTTTAACATTAAGTTCAAAGGAAAAAAATGGTTTTGAAGTAAAGCAAATCAAATCAGACATGCTGTTAACTTCCCATATCATGGAGTTTGCAAAGCTTGATATAAGAACCCCTTACAGTCATTTGAAAGATTATTATGCCATGCACTATGATGATTTTTTTGATGACATGGATGAATTTGTGACCAATGTGCGCATTGATTGTCATTTAAAAGACAGTAAAGTCAGTAGTGAAGACATCGCCATGTTTGCGCCGGAAGTAAATACTTGGCATCGAACATTTATTGTCAATGGAAATGCGAAAGGTACGGTTGCAAATTTTGAAGTCAATAAAATGAATATTAGCACCGGCAATACATTTTTGCGAGGCAGCATCGGCCTTAGGGAATTACCAGATGTCGACCATGTATTCATCAATTTCAATTCTGAAGGTAGCAACACCCAATACAATGAAATCGCCTTGATTTTCCCTGAAATAAAAAGTATCACACAACCACGACTTGATAAGCTTGGCGATATTTATTTCAAAGGAAATTTTACAGGATATATAAAAAACTTTGTGGCTAAAGGTATCATCAACACCAATCTAGGAAGCATCATATCCGATATCAACATCAAACTTCCTGACAATGAAATTCCATCTTACAGTGGCAATTTGATTACCAATAGATTCAATCTTGGCGCATTCACAAACAGTAAGCAAGTAGGCTACATTTCAATGAATGGAAAGCTTGTGGGCAGCGGATTTGACTTAAAACATCTTAAAGCCAATTTTGTAGGTTATATTCCTCAGATTGATTTCAATGGTTATAATTTCAAAGAAATCAAAGCCAATGGGAATTTTGAAAACAGTAGGTTTGACGGACAATTGAGCATCGACGATTCAAATCTTGTGATCAAGCATCTTGATGGGTTACTCACATTATCAGGTGATGAAATTGCTTTCAAACTGAATGCTGATGTAGAACATGCTAATTTAAAAAACATCAAATTAACCGACCAGAATTTAAACCTCAGTGGAAAAGTTTCACTCAATTTCACCGGCAACAATATTGATAATTTTTTGGGTGAAGCCAAAATTTATGACGCCGCATTATTGAATGACAACAAGCCACTTTCTTTCAACACGCTTACCCTCAGTTCTTCAAAAAAAGGCAATCAAAAATCATTGTTGTTAAATACAAATGAACTTGAAGCAGAGATAGAAGGTGAATATAAAATTTTGGAATTGCCAGACGCTTTTAAATTATTTTTGAGTAAATACTACCCTACTTATATCAACAAACCCAATTATACACTCAATAATCAGGATTTTAATTTTCGATTAAAAACCAATAACGTTGAGCCCTACCTGCAGTTGTTTGATCAAAAATTAAGTGGAGGAAATAATGCTGCTATTAGCGGTCATCTAAATCTTGCGAATAATGAATTGAGTGTTAATGGCGATATTCCAGTGTTTGGTTACAAAGAAAATAAGTTCAGCAATATTATCATTTCTGGAAATGGAAGTCAGGATACATTGAAGACAAACATTACTATTGGAGATATAGCTATTTCAGATAGTATTCATTTACCAGACACAAAATTGCAGTTGATTTCCAATAATGATATTTCTGAAATACATGTAAAAACAAGTGCCTCAGAAGCATTGAACAATGCCGATTTAAATGCCAGTGTACAAACTTTTTCAGATGGCGCAAAAATCCATTTTTATCCTTCCTCATTTATTGTAAATGATAAAAAATGGCTATTGAATAAAGATGGCGAGTTAACCATCAGAAAAGATTACATCACAGCAAATGATGTAGCCTTCACCAACGACAAACAAAAAATTGAAATCGAATCTGAACTAGATGAAATCACCAATCAATCACATTTGATTGCCAAGTTAACTGATGTGAATCTTGAAGATTTTGTGCCCTTTGCATTCACCAATCCTTCTGTAAAAGGAAAGCTTTCCGGCACTGCAATTATTTCCGATCCCTTGGGAAAAACTTCTATACAATTCAAAGGGAAAGCAGATAGTTTGAAACTAGAAGACAAATACATAGGCAATATCAATATCAGCAGCGGTGCCAATACACAAACGGGCATTATTTCTTACCAGGTAAAAAGCAATGACACGGCTAATGTATTTTCAATAAATGGAAATTATAATTACAAAGATTCAGGAGCCAATCAGCTCTACACTGCACTTGACGGGGACAAAATCAACTTGTCTATTCTTGAACCCTATCTAAATGATGTATTCAGTACAATTGAAGGTAATGCCGTGTCACATTTGGTGTTGTCGGGAAATGACAAACATCAATATTTAACTGGAACCGTAGATGTAAAACACGGTTCTATGAAAGTTGATTTTACGCAGTGTCGTTATTTTCTGAACAACCAAACGATAAAATTTGATAAGGACCTAATCGATCTTTCCTTGGTTCAAATCAAAGATTCGCTGAATAATTCGGCCGTGGTTAATGGCAAAATACGCCATCATCTTTTCGACGATTTCTATTTCGACAAGTTGGAATTACAATCCTCCAAAATTGCCGTTTTGAATACCAGTAAAAAAGACAATTCTCAATTTTACGGCAATGTGATTGGTAGAGCAAATATGAGTATTAATGGGCCTTTGAGTAATTTACAAATGAATATTGATGGTGCCCCCAACGAAGTAGACAGTAGCCATATTTACATCATCACAACAGAAGGAAAAGAAAGCAATACCATAGATTATATTGACTTTGTACAGTTTGGTAAAAAAATGGAAGAAGTCAAAACCTCTGATATAGCGAATATTGTGGTGAATTTAAAAGTGAATGCAAATCCTGCCTGTAAAGTAGACGTAATTTTGGATGAAGAAACTGGTGATGTCATTAAAGGTCAAGGAAATGGTGTTATTAATATTCGAGTTGGAAATATAGAACCACTTTCTATTTTGGGGACTTATAAACTTACAAAAGGAGAATACACCTTTAATTTTCAAACCTTTTTTAAGAAGCCATTTACGCTCAATCGAGGTACACTAACCTGGAACGGCGATCCTTACCAAGCGATTATTGATATAGATGCAGAGTACCTGGCTAAAAATGTAGACATTAGCAGCCTCTCCACTTCTGGAGGATTCAAACAAAAAGAAGACGTTACTATTATTTCCCACCTAAATGGAATTTTACAAAATCCCAATGTGACTTTTGATTTTGAATTGCCTGAAAAAAGTGATGCCAAAAGAGACGATATTATCACAAAACGATTGGCTGATTTCAAAAACGATGAGAATGAAATGAACAAGCAAGTAGCTAGTTTGCTTTTGTTCAATACATTTATTTCTAGTAACCAGAATTTCCTTACTCAAGGCAATGCAAGTACGTTGATTACAAGCACCATCGGTGGTGTGATCAGTAATTTGCTAACCAATTTCTTTAATAAGGAATTAGAAAAGGCGACAAAAGGAATTTTGTCAACTTATATCGACATCAATCCTACTTTGGATTTACAGAAAAGTGCTTCATTGCTACAAGCCAATATTAGAGCAGGTTTGAAAATCTTGCTCAATAACAGATTAATTGTGCTTGTAGGTGGAAATTTAGATTACAATAACCCCAACTATGTTCAGCAGAAAGGGTTGCTAACGCCAGACATTACAATAGAGTGGTTGATTAATAAAGACGGAACAGTTCGTGTCGTGGGATTCAACAAAAGCAGTATTGATTTTACATTTAACCAAAGAAATCGTTCGGGTTTACAGCTATCTTATCGTAAAGACATCAATAAGATTTCAGACATATTCAAAAGTCGGAAGAAAATTGCTGAAGAAGACAGAATCAACAACATGCCAGCAAAAAAGCCAGAAGAAGATTAATGTCCTTTCAGGATTTCATGTCCTAGTTTATCACGCTTCGTAAACAGGTATTTTTCATTGTGAATGTTTGGGGTAATTTCAATTGGAAGTGATTTGATGACTTCCAGACCATAACCCAACATCCCTACTCTTTTTTTAGGATTGTTGGTAATCAGCATCATTTTGGTAATACCCAACTGACGTAAAATTTGGGCTCCGATGCCATAGTCTCTTTCGTCCATTCCAAAACCCAATTTGATATTGGCTTCTACTGTATCGAGACCTTGTTCCTGTAATTTATAAGCTTTTAATTTATTGATGAGTCCGATGCCTCTGCCCTCTTGGTTCATATAAAGGATAAGGCCTTTGCCTTCTTTTTCAATCATTTGCATGGCATGATGTAATTGATCGCCGCAATCACATCTTAAAGAACCCAAGATATCGCCGGTCATGCAGCTACTATGAACACGAACCATCACAGGCTCATCATGTTGCCAGTTTCCTTTTTTAAGTGCGAGATGGGTTTCGCCTGTATTTAGTTGTGTAAATGCAATCAATTCAAAATCGCCATAGATGGTTGGCATCGAAACTTTTACCTCTTCTTTAATTAGCGTTTCTTTTTCTAATCTATAGGCAATCAAATCTTTAATTGAAATTATTTTCAAATCAAATTTCTTTGCAATTTCCATCAACTCCGGTAATCGAGCCATTGAGCCGTCTTCGTTCATGATTTCAACAAGGGCGCCTGCAGGTTCGAAACCGGCTAGTTTTGCCAAGTCAATTGTTGCTTCTGTATGACCTGCCCTTCTGAGTACACCACCTCTTTTTGCCTTCAATGGAAATATATGTCCAGGTCTTCCAAGATCTTCCGGTTTGGTATCTTTATTAACAAGCGCTTGAATAGTCTTCGCCCTATCGTGTGCAGAAATCCCTGTAGTACAACCTTGTCCAATCAAATCCACACTTACCGTAAAAGCCGTTTCATGGAGAGAAGTATTATCACTTACCATGGGTTGCAAATTCAATTCAGCGCAACGTTCTTCGGTAATAGAAGCACAAATTAATCCACGTCCATGTGTACTCATAAAGTTGATGACTTCGGGAGTAACGTTGGCAGCTGCGGTTACAAAGTCACCTTCGTTTTCACGATCTTCATCATCAACCACAATTAGCATTTTGCCATTACGAATATCTTCAATTGCAGATTCTATAGTATCAAGCATCACAAAAAATTTGACCGCAAAGGTAGTGAGGTTTTAGGGGTAAATGAAACTGATTGAGGTTTAATTTGGTTTCGAGATGCAATAAAAAATTTGATTTTATTGGGGTTTGATTTGTCACTTCCATTATTTGCATCCCCATCCCATGGTTGAAACCGTGGGCTAACAACACGAATAATAGACCTATATTTTCAAAGATTTTTATTGCACCTTCATTCTATTTAGCCCACCGTTTCAACGGTGGGTGGAGAAATAAATTACATTCCATCCCAAGATTGAAACCGAGGTCTAACAACACAAATAATAGACCTATTTTTTCAAAGATTTTTATTGCACCTTCATTCTATTTTAGCCCACCGTTTCAACGGTGGGTGGAGAAATAAATTACATTCCATCCCACGGTTGAAACCGTGGGCTAACAACACAAATAATAGACCTATTTTTTCAAAGATTTTT
>CANGEZ010000101.1 GCA_947452875.1 Chitinophagaceae bacterium | reverse complement strand
TGAACAACAGGTTCAAATACAAATAATCCCGGAAAATCTGTTTTGATAAATGGCATTATGAATGTTGTTTGGAATAAACTTTTTTGAAAAACGCTATCGTATCAATTAGTCCTGCATCAAATTGTTTTACAGGTTGATATAATAAATTATTTTTGGCAAGACTAACATCTGCTAATGAATTTCTGATATCTCCTGCTCTAGGTTCGCGATGAACAGGTTTCCACTCACTTTGCAATTGAGTTGCACATGCCTGATACAAATGATTCACAGAATAATATTCACCACAAGCCACGTTATATACTTTATTGAAGGCTTCTGCATTTTCTGTCAGCATGCCTTTGATGTTAATCTGTACTGCATTGTCAACATAAGTGAAATCTCTAGTCTGTTCACCGTCTCCATTAATATAAACAGGTGTTTCATTCATGATGCCTTTTACAAACAAAGGAATTACAGCAGCATAAGGACCATCAGGATCTTGACGTGGACCGAATATATTGAAGTAACGAAAGCCCATTAATTTGATGCCGTATACATCTGCAAACACCTGAGCATATAATTCATTTGTTTTTTTAGTGGCAGCATATGGCGACAAACAATTGCCAATTCTGTTTTCAACTTTTGGTAAGGTAGGTTCATCACCATACACAGATGACGATGATGCATAAACGAAACTTTTTACTTTACAATCAACAGCCGCTTTAAGCATATTTACAAATCCACCCACATTTACGTCGTTGAAATAAACCGGTTCTTTGATAGAACGTGGTACAGAGCCCAATGCTGCTTGGTGACTGACATAATCAATGCCTTCGCAAGCTTGAAAGCAAGTATCCAAATCTCTGATATCTCCTTTGATAAATTCAAATGCAGGATAAGAGCTGAGTATGGCTATATTTTTTTCAAAACCATTCACCATATTATCTAACACCCTTACTTTTTTAGCGCCATGTTTTAAAAGATATTCGGCAATATGACTGCCTATGAAACCCGCGCCGCCGGTAACTAAAAAGCAATCATTGCTGATGTCTTTATTGTGAAATTGGTTTTCCAAGATATTATATGTTTTATAAACTCCAGTAATTTCTATTGGTAATTTTACTTCTGTATGTTCCTTTTAAATCTGCTATCAAAGCTTTTTCTTTTGTGATAGAAGCAAAATAATTTTCGTCTAATGATTTGTATTCCTGATGAGGTACCGTTACAATTACCGCATCATAATCATTGGCAATGGTTGGTGTCAATTCAAAACCATATTCATGTTTCAATTCATCACTGTCGGCATAAGGATCAGCCACATCTACGTTCAATGAAAATGATTTCAATTCTTTCACCACATCAGCCACTTTACTGTTTCTGATATCGCTTACATTTTCTTTAAAAGTAGCGCCCATCACCAGCACTTTACTATGCTTCACATTTCCATTGCTTTGAATGATATGTTGCAATACTTTTTTGGCTACATAACTTGCCATTCCATCATTGATGACTCTGCCAGCAAGAATTACCTGACTATCGTAACCTAATTCTTTTGATTTGTAAGTGAGATAATATGGATCAACGCCAATGCAATGTCCGCCTACCAAACCCGGTTGAAATTTAAGGAAATTCCACTTGGTGCCTGCAGCCTCAAGCACTTCAAAAGTATTGATGTTCATTCTGTCAAAAATGATTGATAATTCATTCATCAAAGCAATGTTCAAATCTCTTTGAGTGTTTTCAATGATTTTTGCAGCCTCCGCAACTTTAATGGAAGAAGCTTTGTGCACACCTGCTTTAACTACAAGTTCATACACTTTAGCAATGGTATCTAAACTTTCAGCGCAACAACCACTTACTACTTTTACGATAGTGCTGATGGTATGTTCTTTATCTCCCGGATTGATTCTTTCTGGTGAATAACCGATTTTATAATCAGTCACCATTTTCAATCCTGAGAATTTTTCTATAATAGGCACGCAATCTTCTTCAGTACAACCAGGATAAACGGTGCTTTCAAATACAACGTAATCGCCTTTTTTAATGACTTTTCCTATGGTTTCACTGGCACGTTGTACAGGAATCAAATCAGGAACATTGTGTTCATCCACAGGAGTAGGAACAGCCACGATGAAGAAGTTGGCTTTTCTCAATACATCAAGGTCATTCGTGAATTCGATATCACAATTTTCAAAAGCTGAAGATTCTAACTCCTGGCTAGGATCAATCCCGTTTCTCATCATTTCCACGCGCTGGGCATTGATATCAAAGCCGATGACTTTTATTTTCTTGGCAAATTCAAGTGCAATTGGCAAACCAACATAACCCAAACCAATAACGGCCAATGTTTTTTCTTTGCTTAACAATTCCTGATACATGAATGCAATTTTGTGTTGTTACTAATTAATATTTTCTGCTTTCAAATTCTTTAGGCAGTTTATATAAATCCTCTTTAGAGAAATTTTTAAAATAATCATACGTAATTTTCAAACCATCGGCACGATTTACTTTAGGTTCCCAGTTCAACAATTCCTTAGCCCTACTGATATCCGGTTGTCTTTGTTTTGGATCATCTTCAGGCAATGGTTTGTAAACTATTTTTTGTTCAGAGCCTGTTAACTTCAATATTTCTGTGGCAAAATCAGCAAGTGAGATTTCATCAGGATTGCCAATGTTTACTGGATAGGAATAGTCGCTCATCAACAATCGGTAAATACCTTCCACCAAATCATCAACGTAACAAAAACTTCTAGTTTGTGAACCATCTCCGAATACTGTCAAATCTTCACCTCTTAATGCTTGGCCAATAAATGCAGGCAATGCTCTTCCATCATTTAGTCTCATCCTTGGACCGTAGGTATTGAAAATCCTTACAATTCTGGTTTCAAGTTGATGAAATGTATGATAGGCCATTGTCATGGCTTCCTGAAATCTTTTTGCCTCATCATAAACACCGCGTGGACCAATGGGATTTACATTGCCCCAATAATCTTCAGTTTGCGGATGAACTAACGGATCACCATAAACTTCGCTGGTACTAGCCACTAAAATTCTAGCTTTTTTTGCCAATGCCAAACCCAAACAATTATGTGTTCCCAAAGAACCCACTTTCAAAGTCTGAATAGGAATTTTTAAATAATCGATTGGACTTGCGGGAGAGGCGAAATGCAGAATGTAATCCAAATGACCTGGCACATGAATGTAGGTGGACACATCATGATGATAAAATTCAAATTGCTCTAACTTAAATAAGTGCTCGATGTTTTTTAAATCACCTGTAATCAGATTGTCCATACCAATCACCTCAAAACCTTCATTGATGAATCTGTCGCAGAGGTGTGAACCTAAAAACCCTGCAGCACCTGTGATTAATATTCTTTTTCTGGCCACTATTAATTAATTTTTTGAGCTAATTATTTTTCTTCCAATACTTTCATAATGAAAACCGAGATTTTCCATAGAAGCTAAATCAAATAAATTTCTACCATCGAAAATAGCTTTGTTTGAAAGAGTGCTTCCAATTTTTTCAAAATCAGGAGTTCTGAATTCATTCCATTCGGTTGCGATTATCAACGCATCGGCTCCAATCAAAGTATCATATTGATTTTCTACAAAACTAACTTTATCTCCTAACACCATTTTTGAATTGCTCATTGCTTCTGGATCAAATGCAGATACAGTAGCACCTGCTGCGAGTAATGCATCGATTACATAAAAGGCTGGTGCTTCTCTGATGTCGTCGGTATTGGGTTTGAATGCCAAGCCCCACAATGCAAAATGTTTGCCGCTGAGGTCATGGTTAAAGAAAGATTTGATTTTTGGTATGAGATGTAATTTCTGAATTTCATTCACATCCATCACAGCCTTTAATATTTTGAAATCGTATTCTAGATCTTTTGATGATTTGGCAAGCGCTTTCACATCTTTAGGAAAACAGCTTCCACCATATCCTATACCTGGGAATAAAAATCTTTTACCGATTCTATCATCGCTACCAATACCTTTTCTAACCATATCTACATCAGCGCCCATTTTCTCGCAGAGATGTGCAATTTCATTCATGAAACTGATTTTAACAGCAAGGAAAGAATTCGCTGCGTATTTAGTAAGCTCAGCAGAACTTTCATCCATAAAAATTATCGGATTGCCCTGGCGTACAAAAGGTGCATATAAATCATTCATCACTTTAATCGCCTTGTCAGAAGTTGTACCAATAACGACTCTATCGGGTTTCATAAAATCATCTACGGCTACACCTTCCCGTAAGAACTCTGGATTACTAACTACATCAAATGCATGTTCAATATTTTCAACCGCGTTTGAAAGTATAGTTGCTCTTACTTTTTCAGCCGTACCCACTGGCACGGTGCTTTTATCAACTATAACTTTGTATTCATTTGGTTTAAGCAATTTACCTAAAGTAGCGGCCACGCCCAATATGTAAGAAAGATCAGCGCTACCATCTTCACCCGGAGGTGTTGGCAAAGCGAGAAATATTACTTGTGCATGTTCAATCGCTTCTTCAATCGATGTGGTGAAGTGCAATCTTCCTTCTTTCTGGTTTCTGAGGAACAATTTTTCTAGTCCGGGTTCGAATATAGTAACCTGACCGCCTTTTAATTTGTTTACTTTATTGATATCGATATCTACACATGTAACATTGTTTCCGGTTTCTGCAAAACAAGTCCCAGTAACCAAACCAACATATCCTGTACCAATCACTGCTAACTTCATAAAAATCGCTTTGTGTTTATTAGAAATTATTTTAAAAATTCTTTTACCGCATCTGCAATAAAAGTTTGTTGTTCTTCATCAAGTTCTGTATGAATCGGTAATGAAATTACTCTTTCTGTAAGCCAATCGGTAACTGGCAAATGAAAATCACTACCCCCAAAAGCATCAAACATTTTCTGGCGATGTGCCGGAACCGGATAATATATCATTGAAGGAATTCCTTTGGCTGCAAGCGCTGCACTTAAAGCATCACGATCCGCGTTGTGAAGGATAAGTGTATATTGATGAAAAACGTGCATATTATTGGCTGCTCTGAAAGGCGTTTCAATTTTGCTAATACCAGCAAAAGCCTTGTCATAGAAATCAGCTGCTTTGATTCTGGCATCAATATATTCATCCAAATGCTCCAATTTGATATCCAAAATCGCAGCTTGAATAGCATCGAGTCTTGAATTGCAACCTACCACATCATGATAATATCTTTTACTTTGACCGTGAGAAGCAATCATTCTTAATTTATTGGCCAACTCATCGTCTTCCGTAAAAATCGCACCACCATCGCCAAACGCTCCCAAATTTTTTGAAGGATAAAATGAAGTACATCCGATATGTCCGATACTTCCCGTTTTCTTCATCGTGCCATTTGAAAAACTATAATTGTTGCCAATACCTTGAGCATTGTCTTCAATCACAAACAAATTGTATTTTTCAGCAATGGCCATTATCGCTTCCATATCGGCAGCATGACCATAAAGATGAACCGGAACGATTGCTTTTGTTTTAGGAGTTATCGCTTTTTCAATGGCAATTGGATCAATGCAAAAAGTTTGTTTATCAACTTCCACAAATACTGGTTTGATGCCTAATAAAGCAGCTACCTCAACAGTGGCAATGTAGGTAAATGATGGAGTAATCACCTCGTCGCCTGCCTTTAATCCCAAGGCCATCATGGCAATTTGCAAGGCATCAGTTCCATTAGCGCAAGTAATGACATGTTTGCTACCATTGTATTTCGCCAAGTTATTCGCAAAATTATTTACCACCTGTCCACCAATAAATTGTGAACTTTCCATTACCGCAATAACAGCCGCATCTACCCTGTCTTTTATTTTCAGGTATTGCGACTTCGTATCCACCATTTGTAAAGGCCTCATAAATCAATAGTTTAAGCCGCGCAAAGATATGATTTACACCTCAAATTGCATAGCAACCACTATGAATTGATTAAACGGTCAATTGAATGTATTTTTGAAGATAATTTCTAGATTTTGAACCGATTTTTGTACGATTTTTTTATTCATTTCTATAATTTCATTATCAGGTTGGCTTCCATCTGGAACCCAAAAGCAAGATTATGGGTTGATGGACGTAAACATTTCCCAGTTTTTAACTCAGAAAAGAAAAAAATATGGTTTCATTGTGCCAGTTTGGGAGAATTCGAACAAGGCCGTCCGGTATTGGAAGTATTAAAAGAAAAATTTCCTCAATATGAAATCGTGATCAGCTTTTTTTCCCCCAGCGGATATGAAGTCAGAAAAAATTATCCACTCGCAGACCATGTGATTTATTTGCCAATTGATACCCCCCAAAATGCCAAAAAACTCATTCAATCCATCAACCCTGCTTTAGTGATTTGGGTGAAATATGAATATTGGTTTCATTATTTGAACCATCTAAAATCAAATCATATTCCTGTCATTTTAATTTCGGGCATCTTTAGAAAATCACAGCCGTTTTTTAAACCTTATGGTGGGTTTTGGAAAAACATGTTGAAATGCTTCAATGTGGTTTTTGTACAGGATGAGACCTCTATAGAATTGTTGAAATCGACAGGTATTACAAAAACTGCCATCAGCGGCGATACCAGATTCGACAGGGTTTATGCCATTGCCGCCGAAAACAAAACCTTACCTGAAATTGCCGCTTTTACAAAAGATGATTTCACTATTGTTGCCGGCAGCACTTGGAAAGAAGATGAAGTCCTTCTTGAACCTTTCATCCAAAATACCAAATCTGTAAAATTCATCATTGCGCCACATGAAATTTCACCTTCAAATCTGAATCGTTTGAAAGCAAAATTTGACAAAGCCATTTTTTATTCCGAATGGAAAAACAACATGACCTCAACAAACCAAGTGTTGATAATTGATAATATCGGCATGTTGTCGGCATTGTACAAATATGCGTCAGTTGCCTTTATTGGCGGCGGTTTCAATAAATCAGGAATACACAATACATTAGAAGCTGCGGTTTATGGTAAGCCAGTATTTTTCGGACCTAATTACCAAAAGTTTGCGGAAGCGGTTGCTATGGTTGAGATAGGATCAGCATTTTC
>CANGEZ010000100.1 GCA_947452875.1 Chitinophagaceae bacterium | reverse complement strand
TTTTCAATTCAACGCAATTCATTTCAAAATTGAGTAACACAAATATAATGGCTTTCGGTAAGTAACTTATTCCTGCGGTGAAATTCAAGGCAAGGTTGTTTATCTTTGCGCCATGGTAACTTCAAAAAATATCAGAGAACTCAGCTTACCCCAATTAAAGGAGTATTTTGAGTCCATTGGCGATAAAAAATTCAGAGCTATTCAGGCTTATGAATGGTTATGGAAGCAAAATGCAAGAGATTTCAATGATATGAGTAATCTTTCGTTGGATTTGAGAAAAAAACTGGCCGAAGATTTTGAATTAAATGCCATAAAAGTTGATGTTACCCAAAATAGTAATGATGGCACGATAAAGTCAAGATTCAAAACTTTCGATGGACACTTGATTGAAGGCGTTCTCATTCCTACAGAAAAAAGAAATACAGCTTGTGTCTCCTCTCAAATTGGCTGTAGTTTGACTTGTAAGTTTTGTGCTACCGGCAAAATGGACCGTAAACGAAACCTTGATTTTGGAGAAATTTACGATCAAGTGGCTTTACTAAACGAGCAAAGTGAAAAAATGTACCAAAAAAAGCTAACCAATATCGTATACATGGGTATGGGTGAGCCGCTGCTCAATTATAAAAATGTTTTAAAATCAATAGATCGCATTACCGCTTCTGATAGCATGAACATGAGTCCGAAAAGAATTACGGTCTCCACTGCAGGAGTAGCCAAAATGATAAAACAATTAGGTGACGATCAGGTGAGATTTAATTTGGCATTGTCTTTACACGCCCCAACAGACAAAAAAAGAGATGAAATCATGCCCATCAATGAAAGCAATACCATTGATTTGCTGATTGAGGCTTTGAACTATTTCTACGATAAAACCAAAAACGACATTACACTTGAATATATCTTATTCAAGGACAGAAATGACAGCTTAGAAGATGCTGATGAATTGATTAAAATTTACAGGAAAATCCCAACTCATCTGATAAATGTAATTGAATATAACCCAATATTTGGCGCAGAATTCGTAAAGCCGGATGAAGATAAAACCCAGCAATTCACCGACCATTTGGCAAAACACCGAGTAAATGTGCGGGTTAGAAGAAGCCGTGGTAAAGACATTGATGCAGCTTGTGGACAACTAGCCAATAAAGACAAAGCTGTTCTCTAGAAAATATTTTATTTTTTATTATTGATTAAACTCCAAGTATCTAACAGCGTCATAAGCCGCGTTAAAAAAATATTATGAAAAAAGTAATTATTCTTATTGTAGCCATTTTGTCTTTCACTATAAGTCAAGCCCAGGAAAAATGCAACAAAGAGGCAATGCATCAAGGCGATAAAAAAGGCAAACATCAAGGAAATTCAAGAAAAGAAAAGAAGGTCAAAATGATGCAAGCCCTTGGACTTTCTGAAGATCAAAAATCCCAGATGCGCTCCATTGGTCAAGAAGAAAAGAAGAAAATGGAAGCCTTAAGTTTACAACAAACCATTACTGTTAAAGAATATAATGATAAAAAATCTGCCATCAGAAATGAAATGCGGACCAAGAGACAAGCGGTTTTAACCAAAGAACAAAAAGACAAAATAGCTTCCATGAAAGCCGAAAGGGAAAATAAGAAGAATGAGATGTATGAGAAGAAAATGGCAAAAATGAAGGAAGTAGCAAATCTTACTGAAGATCAAACAAAACAAATGAATGCGCTTCATCAAAAAACAAAAGCTGATGTAGAAAGCATTAAAAACAATAGTAAACTAAACGATCAGGAAAAGAAAACACAGATAAAAGCTACCCTCAAAAATGCCAAGGATGCCAGAATGAATATTTTATCAAAAGAACAATTGATAAAAATGCTTGAAATCAGAAATAAAAAAGAAACTAAAAATAAATAGGCGCTTAAATGCAGATTGAATAAGGGCGTGCTTGTTTAAGCACGCTTTTTTTGTGCATGATACTCTGTTTTAAATTGTATCTTCGTCCTTCATTACTGTTGAAAAACAGCATAAAACTTAAATAACATGAGCCAATCTGCATTTCAAAAATTTGCAAATCCCAAAAAAAACAGCGCTGTAAAAGAAGCTTTTCGCCAGGAAAAGAAAAAGATAAAAAAAGAAAGAGCTGCCTATTTCGACAAAGTAAAAGAAGAAAAATATCAGGCAAGAATGGCTAAGAAAAATGCATTAGCCAATCCTAAAGCACCTCTAGCAAAAGCACCAACTTCCAATAATAAAGAAGCTGCAACCCCAAATTCAAAAACTAAGACAATTGTAGCCGCAAAAGCAGACCACGCTTCCATGCCACTCAATAAATACTTGGCTCATTGCGGTATTTGTTCGAGAAGAGATGCTGTTGCCTTTGTTACCGAAGGCAAAGTGAAAGTAAACGGGAAGGTGATCATAGAGCCTGGCTTTAAAATAGAACCAACAGATGAAGTTTATTACAACAATAAAAAAATCTTCATCACTAAAAATCTACAATACATACTTCTCAATAAGCCTAAAGATTACATCACCACTACTGAAGATCCTCAAGGTAGAAAAACGGTGTTGCAATTGATTCAAAATGCAACCACTGAAAGAGTTTATCCTATCGGCAGATTAGATAGAAATACTTCAGGCGTTTTATTGTTTACCAACGACGGCGATCTCACTCAAAAATTATCTCATCCTAGTTTTGAAATCAAAAAAATATACGAAGTCAAGCTTGATAAGATATTAACCAAGGGAGATTTCGATAAAATTTTAAAGGGTTTGATTTTAGAAGACGGCCCTGTTTTAGTTGATAGTCTGGCTTATGCTGATTCAAAAGATAAATCTATCATTGGTATTGAAATTCATAGTGGACGAAACAGAATCGTAAGACGTATTTTCGAACATTTGAAATATGATGTTAAAGGGTTGGATAGAGTTATGTATGCTGGTCTTACAAAGAAAAATGTAGAAAGAGGCAAATGGCGTTTCTTAAGTGAAAAAGAAATCCGATTGCTGAAATACTTAAATGCTTCTAAAAAGAAATCTCAAAAAGCAAGTGACTAAACATTCCATTCAAATCGTTTTTGAAAATGACGAATTTGTTGCCATCAACAAACCTGCCGGCATGCTCAGTATTCCGGACAGGGCGCAATCAGAAAAATCGCTCAAAGAATTTCTGATTGAAAAATATGGCCAAATATTCACCGTTCACCGCTTGGATAAAGATACCAGCGGACTGATTGTATTTGCAAAAACAGAAGCTACGCATAAGTTTTTTTCAATGCTTTTTGAAGAGAGAAAAATTGAAAAATATTATTTAGGTGTTGTATTGGGAATGCCGGCAACAACTTCTGGACTAATCGATGCTCCTATTTCCGAACATCCTGTCATTAAAGGCATGATGACCATACATAGAAATGGGAAGCCTTCTTCAACAGGATATGAAGTTTTGGAAGCGCACAAACAATTTTCACTCGTTTCTTTTCAATTACATACGGGCAGAACGCATCAAATTAGAGTACACTGCAAAAACTGGGGACATCCTTTGGCTTGTGATGATATGTATGGAGATGGGAAACCCGTTTTATTATCTTCCTTCAAAAAGAAATTCAAACTCAGTAAGCATGATGAAGAAGAAAGACCAATGATTAGCAGATTGGCTTTACATTCTTACAAACTTATTTTTGATGATGAACATGGAACGCACCATGAAATCAGTACTGAAATGCCTAAAGAGTTTAGGGCGTTGATGCAGCAGTTAAGCAAAATTTGATGATTTGGAAATTTGATGATTTGAAAATGTGGCAGTTTTAATTATCAAATTAACGAATTATCAAATCACCAAATTATTTACTACTCGTAAATATCCAAAAGCCCCTCCGGCAATTCAACATATACTTTTCTATTTTTCTTATCGATTTTTATTAAGGATTCTTCGTGTACCGGAATCAAGGCTTCTTTTCCTTTGTATAAAATGGTGCATAAAATCTGATGGGGTTGTTCGATAACTTCAGTTACCATACCGAGTTCATTTTCTCCTTCAATCATTGTATAACCGAGCAATGCAATTGGAGAAGACTTGTCTGAGAATTTCTGAAAATCTTCTTCTAAGAGCCATACTTCTTTTGGAGTGAGTTTTCGGGCGATTTCTTTATTATCAATTCCTTCCAATTTGATATAGGTTTCGGTGTCGCTTTTTATAGTCGTTTTTTCAATAAAGTAGGGCATGAAATTATTCGTTCCCTCTTCAATAAAAATCGCCTCTAATCCTTTTAGACTGGTCTTTTTACCAAGATGGTGTTGCAATACCAATTCGCCTGTTAATCCATAACTGGCTACGAGTTTACCTATTTTAAAATATTCAGGCATTATTAAAAATCAAAATTAAAAAGTCAAAATTAAAAAAGTCCCGCATTATACGGGACTTGAAAGAATTTACAGTACAGAGATAATTATTCTTCTGTTTTAGTTTCTTCTTGTGTTACTTCTGTTTGTGCAGGAGCTTCTACTACTGGAGTAGATTCAACTCTTTTTACAACAGGCACATTGCGGCTATCCATACGTGCTTTTTTATGAGCACCTTGGCGCTTAGCAATGTGAGCATCATGCTCAACACTCCACTTGGTAAATTTCTCCATTGCAGTTGCTTCATCAAATAAGCCTAAGCTTACACCACGAAGCAAATGTTTAAGGAACAATACACCTTTGAAAGAAAGAATACGACGTACAGTGTCAGTGGGTTGAGCACCTTTCTGTAGCCAATCCAATGCTTTCTGACGGTCTACCTGCACAGTTGCAGGAACAGTCAAAGGATTGTAAGTACCTAATTTTTGAATGAATTTACCGTCGCGAGGACTGCGTCCGTCTGCAACAACAATGAAATAGAATGGTCTTTTCTTAGAACCATGTCTTTGTAATCTCATTTTTACAGCCATAAAAAATAGAAATTTTTTCGGTTGTGAACAATAGGGTTTAATCCGATTTTAAATCGGGGAGGCGAAGATAAGGGGATTTTTTGAAAAAAAAGAGATTTATGAGGATTTTTCTTCATAGCCCACCATTTATAATTGGGCTAACTAAAAATGCAATGTCTAGGATATTATTCATTTTCCATTAACCAATGTATCCAGTCGTTTGCAACTTTATCCCAATTAAAGATATTGTAATTAGGTTTGTTGTCTTCTGTCAATGGAAAAAAGTTGTGTTCTGTCCCAACATATGCTTTAAAAGTAAAATTGTTTTTGTTTTTACGAATAATATCCACTCGCAAGAAGTCGTTGTAGGGTGAGCTCCAATCCTTCGTACCATACGAAACCAAAACAGGGATTTTGAGTTTTTCTAGCTCTTTAACCATTGGTTCTGAGAACTCAAACGTTGCTTTGTAAGTGTCTCCATGTGAATCACTCATATCATTTCTGTTTGCTACAACATCAGCCCAGTAACCCATGTCGTTTTCTCCATATTTGGTGCTATCTGTATCAGTTTCATTCGCCCTGCTTTGCTCGATGATAGACAATATTCTTCCCATTGGGTTTCCTCCTGAATAAATAAGATTTGTAACAAGTTTACAATCGATTGCCATTTTTGCACCAATTGTACTGCCTTCCGAATGACCTGCAACAACAAGGCGATTTTTAGAAGCCCAGGGTTGTTTTTGCAGATATTTTATAATTGCAATGTTCCTTGGAACGTAATAGCTTAATAAATTTCTGTCAATGTATTCTTTAGGAAATTTTCCAGTGCTGTCTACATAAGTAAAGTCTGATTTGAGCATCGCTACGTCAGCGATAAGTGGAATGCATGGTTTACTGATAATAACCAAATGAAAATATTTGGATAGGCTGTCTGGGTTAAACGGAAAAGTGCTATAAACATCTTTTCCTTGGAATATTATCAATGGGATAGGCAAGCTTCCTTGGCAAAAAAAGAAAATAGGTTTCGGAATGTTTTCTTCGCCTTTTTTTGATTTTATTAAGATGTCAATTTTATCTCCTTTGTATTTAAAAATAAGATGTCTAAATCCGAAGTCTTGTGCGGTATTTGTTTGCCCAAAGACTTTAGAAAAACTCAAAAGAAAAAATATACAAACCAATTTTTTCATTTTCTTCTGTATTAAAAAGTCAAATGGTAGGCAATAAAGAAAATTGAATTCAAGAAAAACACAATCAACTTCCCCTTTGGGGGATCGAGGGGGCACCTACCTCTTTCCCATCATCCCGCCCATACCCGGCATTCTGCCCATTGGCATTTTGTTCATCATCTTCATCATATCCTTCATTTGTTCAAATTGCTTGAGAAATTGATTAAGCTCTGCTAAATCCTTTCCGCTTCCTTTGGCAATGCGTTGTTTACGACTTGGATTGATTACATCAGGATTGCGGCGTTCTTCCATTGTCATCGAGTTAATCATAGCCTCGATTCCTTTGAAAGCATCGTCATTGATGTCCAAATCTTTTATTTGTTTTCCAACACCGGGAATCATACCCATCAAATCTTTGAGATTTCCCATTTTTTTGATTTGCTGCAACTGTGTTTTAAAATCTTCAAAATCAAACTGATTCTTTCTGATTTTCTTTTCAAGCTTTGCGGCTTCGGCTTCATCGAATTGTTCCTGGGCTTTTTCCACTAAACTTACGATATCACCCATTCCAAGGATTCGCTGCGCCATCCTGTCTGGATAAAACACATCCAACGTATCCATTTTTTCACCGCTACTGCTGAACTTGATAGGTTTGTTTACCGTGTATTTAATAGATAAAGCGGCACCACCTCTAGTATCACCATCTAATTTGGTTAGTACAACGCCGCTGAAATCTAGTCTTTCATTAAAAGCTGCAGCCGTATTCACCGCATCCTGACCGGTCATGCTATCCACGACAAACAAAATTTCCTGTGGATTTACAGCCGCTTTAATATTGGCGACTTCCGTCATCATCACTTCATCCACTGCCAAACGACCGGCCGTATCAATAATGATTACATTTTTATTTTTTGCCTTGGCTTCTTTAATTGCAATTTGCACAATGGAAACCGCATATTTATTTTCTCTTTCACTGTAAACATCAAAGCCAATTTGACTTCCTAAAACTTCTAGCTGATCAATCGCCGCCGGACGGTAAAT
>CANGEZ010000099.1 GCA_947452875.1 Chitinophagaceae bacterium | reverse complement strand
TTATTGACTTTTCAATTGATATCGAGGCCTCTTTAACAGAAGAACATCCAAAAATTTACGACAAAGTTTCAATTGTTTATTCCATAAAAGTTTCAGAAACAGACAAGCCTAAAGTAGAAAGAGCCGTGCAATTGTCTAAAGAAAAATACTGCGGTGTAAGTGCAATGTTTGGGTATTTCGCAGCAATTACATGGAGAATTAATTTCCTTTAATTCTTGCTGGGCTTAAGATTATCCTTACCATTTGAAGCAATACTGCTAATACGATAAATCCAACGCCTATGTAAAAATGAACACTTAGCATATTGTGCTCTTTAAAAATAAAAAAAGCCAATAATACACCATAAACAGGCTCGAGATTGTAAGTCAGATTTTGAGTAAATGCTGATATTTTTTTCAAAGATTGCAATTGCAAATCAAAGGCGATAACGGTACAAAAAACACTCAATATCAAAAGCCAAATCCAGTCTGTTCCTGAAGGCCAAAAATAGGCCGGACTGAACTTCATGAAATAAAAAGGCAAGAAGCAACTGAGCAATAATAATCCTCCTGCAAACTCAAACAGAATCAATGTTTCGGCAGAAAAATCATTCAACAATCTTTTGTTGTAAATTGGAAATAACGCACTGCCAAATGCAGAGATGACCCCGAAAATAATACCCACTTGATATTGTGGATGAAAATCAAAAATAATATAGATACCTATAATAGCAAGTAAGCCCAAAATCAATTCTACCACCACAATTTTCTTATTCAATATAATCGGCTCTAGCAACGCTGAAAAAAAACCTGCTCCCGAAATACAAACTACCGCAACAGAAGCATTTGCATATTTCACACTTCCATAAAAAGTGACCCAATGCAATGCAAGTATTAGCCCTACTCTTGAAATCCGAAAGAAATCCCTTCGCCGAATACCTTGTAGCTCACCTTTAAAATAACTGATTACTGCAATGATAATAGCTGAAATGATTAAACGATACCAAACTAACAAGCCTTCGTTCAATTCAATCAGCTTTCCTAAAATTGCAGTAAAACCAGCCAAAAAAACTGCAGTGTGAAGTTGGATGAACGCTTTTTTCATTGAGGACAAAGGTAGCAGGTTAGGTTTATTTTTTTTTGCAGGAGTAATTGTTTGTTCAAAAGGTTTCAAAGGTTCAATATGTTCAAGAGTTTACATTTTATTCAGAAACAAACCTTTTGAACCAATTGAACATATTGAACCTTTGAAACTATTTAGCCTATCCAGCTTATCCAGCCTATCATTTTTTTTATTTTTCACTTTTTTACTTTTTAATATTCCCCTGCCATGTCCAAATAAAACTAAACATAAGTATATTTGCCCACTTATAAATAATACGTATGAACTACAAAAAGATTAACAACATCACAGGCTGGGCAGTTTGCCTAATTGCTTGTGCCGTTTATTTAATGACTATGGAAGCTACCGGCAGCTTATGGGATTGCGGCGAATTTGCTTCCAGTGCTTACAAATTACAGATTCCCCACCCTCCTGGGGCTCCATTATTTGTACTCATTGGTCGACTTTTCATGATTCCATTCGACCCTCACCATGCGGCTACAGGAATAAACACCATGAGCGCATTGGCTAGTGGTTTTACCATATTGTTTTTGTTTTGGACCATCACTCACTTTGCACGTAAAATAGTGATGAAAAATCAAGATGAACTTACCGCTGGAAATATTTTTGCCATCATGTCTGCGGGTGTTGTTGGCGCATTGGCTTACACTTTTTCTGATTCTTTTTGGTACAGTGCTGTTGAAGGTGAAGTATATGCTTTATCCTCTTTCTTTACTGCTATAGTATTTTGGGCGATGGTAAAATGGGAGCAAGCCGTTACCGAAGAACAAGAACAAGGTATCAAAGGTCATTTCACCAAGGCCGATAGATGGATCATTCTTATTTTTTATCTAATGGGTTTGTCAATTGGTGTCCACTTGTTGAATTTATTGACGATTCCTGCAATTGTTATTATCTATTATTTCAAGAGATACAATTCAACACCATGGGGCACTTTCTTTGCATTCCTTATTGGTTGTATCATTACTGGATTGGTTCAAAAAGCAGTAATTCAATGGAGCATCAAAGGAGCTGGAAACATGGATATTCTTTTTGTAAACAGCTTTGGAATGCCATTCTTTACTGGCTTTGCATTTTTCTTTGTATTGCTAGGTGTACTCGTATTTTTCGGATTAAGAATTGCAAAAAACAGAGACTGGAACTTTTTGAAACTAGGGTTGTGGAGTTTTGGTTTTATGATGTTAGGATTTTCCACATATTTCACTACCATGGTTAGAAGCTCTGCCGATCCAAGTGTGGATATGTTTAATGTTGACAACCCCGTGAGTTTGGTAGGTTATGTTAGCCGTGAACAATATGGTGATTGGCCTATTTTATATGGACAGGATTTTACTGCTCAAATTCAGGAAGCAAAGACAGAGGAGACTTATATCAAATCAAACGGCAAATATGAAAAAAATGGCAGAAAAGTTCAATACGTATACGCTGATGCCGACAAACATATTTTCCCTCGCATGTGGGATCAAAGCAACGATCAAGGCCATGCAGACTATTATGCTAGTTGGGCTGGAATAGGGAAAAACCAAGATGGCTCATATGAGCGCGCCCCTACTATGTCTGAAAATATTGGTTTCTTTTTCGACTATCAAATCAACTGGATGTACTGGAGATATTTCATGTGGAATTTTTCAGGAAAACAAAATGATATTCAAGGTACAAACATGAGTAATGTAAGAGACGGCAACTGGAAAACAGGAATCGGTTTCTACGACAACATGCGTTTGGGCGATCAAGAAACTTTACCTGACACCCTTAAAAATAACAAAGCCAATAACAAGCTGTATATGCTTCCTTTTATACTAGGCATATTGGGGATTATTTATCAATATAAAAAAGACAAAAAAGATGCATTAATCACAGGACTCCTATTTTTCTTTACAGGCATTGCCATTTGCCTTTATTTGAATCAAGCGGGTAACCAGCCACGTGAGCGTGACTACGCCTATGTAGGTTCCTTCTATGCATTTGCCATATGGATTGGATTAGGTGTTTTGTACATCAGAGATTTGCTTTCCGGATTACTTAAAAATAATCAATTAGGCGGCTATGCAGCTGCGTTAGTTTGTCTTTTGGCTGTACCTGTAATAATGGCAAATCAAGAATGGGATGACCATGACAGAAGTCAGAAATTACTAGCTAGAGACTTAGCAAAAGATTATTTAGAAAGCTGTGCACCTAATGCGATACTTATTTCGTTTGGAGATAACGATACTTACCCATTGTGGTATGCTCAAGAAGTTGAAGGCATTCGTACAGACGTTCGCGTGATCAACAGCAGTTTGTTGGGTACAGACTGGTACATTAATGAACTGAGATATAAAGTAAACCAAAGCGACCCGATTGATCCGATTTGGTCGGCTTCGCAAATCGAAGGCTCAACAAGAGACGTAGTAAGATATAGTCCAGCAGGCAACCCAAATCAATTCATGGATTTATATACCATGATGAAAGATTACGCTGGTTCTGATGACCCTGCAAAAGGTGCGATAGTTAACGAAGGCGAAATTATGAACACCTTCCCTTCTCAAATGGTATCTGTGCCTGTTGATATTAATATGGTTAAACAAAATGGCACCGTGAATGCAAATGATGCTGTTGTTGATTCATTGAGATTTAAAATAGATAAAAATTACATCTATAAAAATGATGCTGCTATTCTAAATATTATTGCTGCCAACAAATGGAAGCGTCCAATTTATTTCACTTCTCCTTATGATGAATTGGGATTCCAAAAATACCTCCGTCAAGATGGTATGACTTACCGTTTGGTACCGATTGACAATGGTGGCGTAAATCAAGATTGGGTAGTAAAAAACATGTTGGATAAAGAAAAATTTGCTTCAGGAAATGCACAAACAAAAGGTGTTTATTTTGATGAGGAAAATCGCAGACATTTAAACAGCATTCGTTTGGCTTATGCACAATCAGCAGGAGCTTTAGCAGATGCGGGAAGAAAAGAAGATGCAAAGAAATTGTTGAACAGATGCGATTCCATGATGGACCAGGAAAACATTCCATATGGCATGGCAGGTCGCTTTCAACAGCAAAATCAAATTTCAATGCAAATGCTTTACTCTTCTTATAAAGCTGGAGACACTGCGTTAATATCAAAAATCGAAAAGTCTTTAACTAAGGATATGCAACAACAAGCTGCTTATTATCAAGGCTTACCTGATGGCAAAAGAGAAGCTTTATCATCTGAAGAAGATAAAAACAATGGCTTATTAACGGGTATCTCCCAAATTCATGAAGAGTTCAAAAGAAGAGAAGAACAAGAAAAATTGATGAACAAAATGAAAGATAGCAGTTATTCTTACCCTCAAATCAAAAAAATGGTAAGTAATACGGATACAGCTAAGCCTTAATTGTATAAAATAATATAAAAATGAGGTTGTCTCCTGTTCAAGGACAACCTCTTTTTTTATTTAAACTTTAGTAAGAGTTATTTGTTTTATAACTTGTGTAAGTATACAACCATGCGTAGTTTTCATTTTTCAAAATATAACCCTCAAGTTAATTCAAAAAGCAATTTCGAAAAGCTGTTTGAATTATTTACCCAATTGCTCACCTACACCAGTGGCGATTTCAACGAAGCCATTCAATGGTTAACAGAATTAGATAAAGAATACAAATTAACAGATGACGAATACGGCATCGGTGATTTTATTGATGATTTAAAATCCAAAGGCTACATCGATGAAAACAATCAGACAGGAGAAATAAAAATCACTTCTAAAACTGAACAAAGTATTCGAAAGAAAAGTCTGGAAGAAATTTTCGGAAAAATCAAAAAAACAAAAAAAGGAAATCATCAAACTTTTAAGTCGGGCAACGGCGATGAAATCAATCCTGAAACCCGACCATTTCAATTTGGAGATACTATGGAGCAAATTGATTTCACTTCTTCCATTCGAAACGCACAGGTAAATCACGGTATAGATAGTTTTAGCATGCATGAGGATGATTTAGAAATCAGAGAAACAGATTTTAAAGCACAGACTTCAACTGTATTAATGATCGACATCTCGCACTCTATGATTCTTTATGGTGAAGACAGAATCACCCCTGCAAAAAAAGTGGCGATGGCATTGAGTGAATTGATAAAAACAAAATATCCGAAAGACACATTAGATATTTTAGTTTTTGGTAACGACGCTTGGATGATTGAAATCAAGGACCTGCCTTATCTTCAAGTTGGACCCTATCATACCAATACCGTTGCAGGATTAGAATTGGCTATGGAAGTGTTGAGAAAAAGAAGAAATCCCAACAAACAGATTTTCATGATTACCGATGGCAAACCCACTTGTTTGAAAGAGGGAAAGAATTATTATAAAAATAGTTTTGGCATCGATAGGAAAATATTGAACCGTTGTTTAAATCTAGCGGCACAATGCAAGAAATTAAAAATACCGATCACTACTTTCATGATTGCCAGTGATCCTTACTTGCAAAAATTCGTACAGGAATTCACAGAAACAAACAACGGCAAAGCGTTCTTTGCTTCATTAGATAAATTAGGTGCTTTTATTTTTAGAGATTTTGAAAGTGGGAAGAGTAAGACGATTATTTAGGCCTCTCCCCCCAACCCCTCTCCAAAAGAGAGGGGAGTTGAAAGCGATTTAAAATAATTTAATTAAATAAATATTTACTTCTAAATAAAACTCATTCCGTTTCACCCATTGGGATATTGAGATGGCATTAACATAACACAATCATCTTCCCCCTTTGGGGGAATTAAAGGGGGCTATTATGAACAACATAAAAACATTAGGCGCATTAAAAAAATCAGGCTGGGTTTCAAAATCCATCAAGGATGAAATCAGAGACAATCTCATTTCAAAACTTACAAAAAAAGAAAACCCTTTTCCTGGCATTTTGGGTTATGAAGACACCGTTATTCCTGAAACAGAAAGGGCTCTATTAAGTAAGCACAACATCTTATTTCTAGGATTGAGAGGCCAAGCAAAAACAAGAATGGCAAGGCAAATGACAGATTTACTAGATGATTATATTCCTGTAATTTCGGGTTCAGAAATCAACGACGACCCTTACCACCCTATCTCAAGATATTCTTTAGACTTGATTAATGAAAAAGGTGATGAAACTCCTATTGAATGGATGCATAAATCTCAACGTTATGGCGAAAAGCTTGCCACTCCTGATGTTAGTGTTGCTGATTTGATTGGTGACATCGACCCCATCAAAGCAGCCAATTTAAAACTCAGTTTTGCTGATGAAAGAGTATTGCATTACGGCATCATTCCACGAAGCAACAGAAGCATTTTCGTCATCAATGAATTGCCTGATTTACAAGCAAGAATACAAGTGTCGCTTTTTAATATTTTGGAAGAAGGCGATTTGCAAATCAGAGGATTTAAATTAAGATTACCACTGGATATTTTATTTGTATTCACAGCTAACCCCGAAGATTACACGAACAGAGGAAGTATCGTAACGCCATTGAAAGACAGGATTCAAAGTCAGATTCTCACTCATTATCCAAAGTCGATTGAAACATCACTTTCCATTACCGCACAGGAAGCCAATAAAATAAAATCACAACAGGATAAAATTCAAGTGAGTGATTTAATCAGCAGATTGATTGAACAAGTTTCATTTGAAGCTAGAAATTCGGAACTAGTTGATAAAAAAAGTGGTGTCAGTGCGAGACTTACCATTTCTGCTTATGAGAACGCATTAAGTGCTGCAGAAAGAAGAGCGATCATCAATAACGAAGCTCATACACAGGTTTGGATTAGTGATTTAACAGGCATTATTCCTTCGATTACAGGAAAGGTAGAATTGGTTTACGAAGGCGAACAGGAAGGGCCCTATCAGGTTGCTTATAATCTTGTTGAAAAAGCCATCAGAACCATATTCGCAAATTACTTCCCAAATCCTGAAACACTCAAGAAAAAAAGAAACAAGGCTGCAGAGAAAGAAGACAACCCTTACAAGCCAATAACAAAATGGTTTGATCAGGGGAATAATTTGAACATATTCCTAGAAACAAAAGATGCAGATAAAATTCAAT
>CANGEZ010000098.1 GCA_947452875.1 Chitinophagaceae bacterium | reverse complement strand
TTTTTAAAACCTTTTCACTTTTTTCTTAGAACTGTTCCCCTTTTTTCGAAGCGGGATGCAAATATAGGAGCATATTATTCCTTGGCAAAATATTTTTGAAACTTATTCCAATTTATTTTTTGAAAAATTTATAAACCCCAATAAAATCAAGGGTTTCAACGAGATATATTTTTTTGAAAAAAAAGCAACCCTAACGGTTAGTAGCTGACTTTCATTAAAGTTAGTCCGTGTGCAGGCATAGAAAAATCTGCTTTTTGAACGTCTTTGGAATCTATAATTTCTCTAAATGTTTCGATGTTTATTTTTCCAGTGCCCACTTTTAGCATGGTTCCTACCAATCCCCTTACCATTCCACGCAAAAAACGATTGCCTTTTACGTTATAAAAAAGCTGATGCCCTTGCATTGTCCATATACTTTCTTCTATTTTGCATTTGTATGTATGCACTTGTACATTCCTTTTACAAAACGTTTCAAAATCCTCTGTGTGCTTGATAATATTTGCTGCAATATTCAATTGTTCTATATCTATCTTATATGGAAAGTAGTAAGCTGTGTCTGTAAGAAATGGATCTTTCTTGTTGTATAGCGTATATTGATAAGCTCTGGAAAGCGCATCAAACCTGCAATGAGCATCATCCTTAACCTTTGTAATCGAATTCACTGCAATGTCATTAGGTAAGATTGAATTGATATGATAAGCAGACTTATAAACGACCCCCTCTTCTTTATCCATATCAAAATGAAAAAAATTCTGCCTGGCATGCACCCCAGCATCTGTTCTGGATGAACCTGTAAGTTCTATTATTTCTCTGAAATAAATAGCAAGTGCTTTTTCTAACTCTGCCTGCACTGATATTGCATTCTGCTGAACCTGAAATCCTGAGTAACGTGTTCCTTTGTATGATACTTCGATGAAAAATCTTGACATAGGTTTTGAAATATCAGTAAGTGATTTCCTTAAAGCTGTTGATATTCTTATCTGTATTGAAAAGTTGCTGTAATGTCCCAAACATTGAGAGATCGCTGATATAGTTCACACTCATTCTTATAAATGCGAGCCTATTGTCTTCATTAATAAACAATACTGCCAGATACCTAACCTGGTCTGTGCTGTAACATTTGTCTTTGAATGACTTCTCCGCGACTTCAATCATTTTCTCTTCATTATCCTCCTGTGTCATCTTTCTTCTGAGTTTTATAAAATCTTTCTCTTCAGCACTCGCTGAACACCTAATAACTTGTTGTACTTGTGTCTGTGAGTTTTCAGGTGTGATTATTTGCTCAATTACTACTGGTATTATACTGTCTGGTTCCACTTTAGGAAATACCAATGGCTTCTCATAAGAGATGAAAACAACCACATGGTCCTCTTTATCGCCATCTTTTATGGTATAAGTTAATGACCTTCCTGTGCTATCCAAAAAAGAAAAATCTTGCTTGACATTACTCGGCTCTAGCCTTACTTTCGACTTTTTCTCTTTCTTTTCCTTTACTACGACTGGTTTTGATTGAACAGGTACGCGAACACCAATAATCTCAGCAGCGTTGGAATCATTCGTTATGTTGTCTTTTATTAAAACCGAATTGTCTTTTGCTATAGAGCTTGAATCAATACTTGGCGCCAATATGGTTGAATTGCTTTCTGTATTTATCTTTTTTTGCTTTACGGATGGAGTATTGCTGACTTCCGCTAGAATATTGGTGAATTCATCTGTGCTGGTCTCAATGATTTGAGTTGAAACTTTATTCACTTCCACTGGTGAAAGCAAGTCTGAAGTTTGTATATTATATAATGCCCAGGTAAGTGTATCTATTTTTTTTAATTGAAATCCAAGGTCCTTACTTTCTATTTCCAAACTGTAAGATGATGATGGCCAAGCGTTTTTAGGAAATCCCAATGTGAAATTCAGCTGGCCTTGTTCTAATTTAGGCGCAATTAAATACCCTGATTCTGAAGAACTGATGATCTTTTCTTTAAATCTAATATAAAATGGCTGCTTATCTTCCGACTGTATATAAATAAAATGAGTTTGCTGAGACTTGAGGGCCAATGCTGTCAGCATAAAAAAAACAATAATTGAAAATGTCTTTGTCAAGCTTGGTCGAAATTTTTCCAAAGCTAATTAATATAGCTGATGTCTTTTATAAAAATTTAAAAATTGCTAATACGAATTTCGAAGCGCAGCCAGAATGACTCCATGTAACAATATTGTTAAATAATAATACAAACATGAAATAATTCAAAAAACAGAGACTACTTTTGGCGCCTAAAACTAAATTATGAAGAAATTATTTTCTCTACTACTATTAGCGGTTAGTCCGTTTTTTCTGAAAGCCCAGTTTATGGATGAACCTCAAGACACCAGCTGGAAAAAAATCTACAGAGCCTCTGAAACTAAGATCAACAGCATCGTTCACACAAAACTTGATGTGAAATTTGATTTTGATAAATCTTACATGTACGGAAAAGAATGGCTTACGTTGAAACCTACATTTTATCCTACTGATTCAGCAACCCTTGATGCAAAAGGTATGGAGATAAAGGAAGTGGCTTTGATAGAAGGCACAACGAAAACTCCATTGACCTACAAATACGATGGTATGATTCTACGTGTGAAGCTAAATAAACCATATACCAACATCGAAAAATACACATTATATTTCGACTACATCAGCAAGCCTAATGATTTGCAAGTAGAAGGAAGTGCCGCTATTACTGATGCTAAAGGCTTGTATTTTATCAATCCAAAAGGTGAAGACAAAACCAAGCCTACACAAATCTGGACTCAAGGTGAAACTGAATCTAATAGCGCTTGGATGATAACCATTGACAAACCCAACCAGAAATCAACAGATGAAATCTCAATGACAGTTCCTGATAAATATGTGACGTTGAGCAATGGATTGATGATTAGCCAGAAAAAAAATACAGACGGCACCAGAACTGATAACTGGAAAATGGATTTACCTCATGCACCTTATTTATTTTTTATGGGTGTAGGTGATTTCGCTATTGTAAAAGATACCTATAAAGGAAAAGAAGTTAATTATTATGTTGAGAAGAAATATCAACCTTATGCAAAAGGCATATTTGGTTTAACTCCAGAAATGATGGGCTTTTATTCTAGCAAATTAGGTGTTGAATTTCCTTGGCAAAAATATTCACAGATAGTTGGTAGAGACTATGTAAGTGGTGCCATGGAAAACACAACGGCTACTTTACATCAAGAAAGCGCTTATCAAAATGCAAGAGAATTATCTGATGGAAATGGATGGGAAGAAACCATTGCTCACGAATTATTTCACCAGTGGTTTGGAGATTTAGTGACTTGTGAGAGCTGGAGCAACATCACTGTTAATGAAAGTTTCGCCAATTACAGCGAATACCTTTGGGATGAATACAAATATGGCAAAGACTATGCAGATGCTCATAATTATGAAGACATGCAAGGTTACTTGATGTCAGGTGGCGAGAAAAAAGACTTGGTACGTTTTAATTACAGTAGCAGAGAAGATGTGTTTGATGGTGTGAGTTATAATAAAGGCGGAAGAATTTTACATATGCTAAGAAATACAGTTGGCGATGAGGCTTTCTTCAAATCACTCAACAACTACTTAACGACAAATAAATTCAAATCTGCTGAAGCTTCTCAATTGCGCTTGGCATTTGAAGAAACAACAGGAAGAGATTTAAACTGGTTTTGGAACCAATGGTATTATGGAAGCGGACATCCAAAATTTAAAATCAACTACAGCTACGATCCTGCCTCTAAAATCGTTTCTGTTTTGGTCAATCAAACACAAAAGACTGGGAAAATCTTTAATATCCCTACTTCTATTGACATTTACACAAACGGTAATAAAACAAAATACAACGTAACACTTAAAAATGCAGCTGATAGTTTTTATTTCCTTTCTGATGCAGAACCGGAATGGATAACAATTGACCCAGACAGATTTTTACTTTGCGAAAGATCAGACAATAAAACAGAAGCTAATTATATCGCACAATGGAAATATGGTAAAACATATTTAGACAGAAAAGAAGCATTAGATTATTTTGGAAAAAATAATTTACCTCAACTGGCTAATGGTTTACAAGATAAATTTTACAAGTTGAGAATTTCAACCATACAGAAGCTATCATCTTCTTCAATGAAAAGCGATGCCAATATCATTTCTCAAATTGAAGAAATAGCTAAAACAGAAAAAAACAGAAATGTAAAAGCTGCTGCTTTGAATTTCTTGGTTAAAAATGGCGATAAGAAATATCAATCTATTTACGAAACTGCGATCAATGACTCTTCTTACACTGTTGCTGGCGCTGCATTCAAAGGATTGATTGCCATTAATCCTGAGGGCGCTTATGAATTGGCAAAAAAATATAGTACTGACGCTAAAGGAGATTTGGGCAACTCGATTATTGATGTATTAATCACAAAAGGTACAGAGGCTGATTTTGATTTTGTTGCTTCAACATACAACGAATTACCTCCGAGTCAGGAGAAATTCAGTATGAATGAAAAATTTGCTGATTATTTATTAAAAGTGAATGATATCACTAAAATCAAAACCGGAATTGACTACATGATGAACTTCAGAAAAATGATTCCTGAACAATACAGAAGTTTTATCGATCCGGGTTATAAAAAAGCTTTTGATAAATTGAGTAAAGCAAAAGGGAAAGAAGTTGAGGAGTATGTGAATAGTGTGTTTAAGTAACCGTTTGGTGTTTGGTGTTTGGTGTTTTGAACGCCAAACACCAAACACCAAATAATTAATTCTACCACCCCCCACTAGCCCCGCCGCCGCCGAAGCTGCCACCACCAAAGCCGCCGAAGCCACCACCACCGGAATTTCCACCACCTGAACCGCCGAAGCCACCCATTGGGAAAATCATTGGCCCTCCATAACGTCTTTGTCCACGACTACTCATAAAAGAACCACCGCCACCACCACCGGAAAATAAAGACAACAATATGATGATAATTATAATGGCCATAATTCCTCTAGATCCCGAAACGCCTCTATCTTTTTTTCTTGGTGTTTGGTATTCTCCCTTTACGGCTTTTATGATGGCATCTGTTCCTTCGTCAATGCCTCTGTAATAATCACTGCCTTTAAAATTAGGCTTTACAACATCCTCAATGATATGTTTTGCAGTAATGTCCGGTAGCGCCCCTTCAACACCATAACCGGTTGAGATATTTACTTTCCTATCAGCAATTGAAATTAAAAAAACTACTCCGTTATTATAATCAGCTCCGCCAATTCCCCAGGAACGACCTAGCTTCAACGCATAATCGCTGATATCTGAACCTTCCAATGATTGAATGATAATAACTGCAATTTGTGTAGAAGTACTATCATCAAAAGCGACAAGCTTTCTTTCCAAGGCATCTTTCTGATCCTGAGTTAATGTATTGGTATAATCATTTACCAGTCTTGGTGGATGGGGCTTAAATGGAATGTTTTGTGAATGTGCGAATTCAAAGCAAAAAAGCAATACAGAAAGGAATAATATTTTTATCGATTGTTTCAAGAGTTACGTTGTTTAATTGCCAAACACTATTTCATCTGGCAATTCATTTTTATCTAATCCTTCCTGATAAGGAAATTTTTCTACAAGCACTTTTCCAACTTCATCCAAACATTTGACAATCCCATCAGTAAGATTGTTTTCTTTAAACAATGAAACCATTTGTTGAACTTGCTGGTTCCAGAATTCATGTCCTACTTGCTGGTGGATGCCCTCATCGCCAAACAAGGCTACTTCTTTATCTTTAACGGCAATGTATAAAAGCACGGCATTTCGTTGCTGGGTTTTCTCCATTTGCAATTCAAAAAAAACAGACATCGCCCTTTCCAATGTACTTACCAGTGGATTCCGGGATTCAATGAATATTCTGATTTCTCCACTGGTATGGAGCTCAGTGGCCTTCAATGCTTCAACAATACGCTTGTTCTCTGCATCAGATAAAAAGCGTTTCTTTTTGAAGATTGAAAACATGTTTTGGAGTTAATGCTCCTAAAAGAGCTATGAAATAATGATTACTTGATGTCGAATTTAATTTCAGGAGCTTTCTCAGTGCCTTCATCTGCCTTGTAGTAAGGCTTGTCTGTGTATCCAAATAAACGTGCCAATATTACACCTGGAAATCTTTTCACTCTTAGATTGTAATCTTCAATAGCTTTATTGTAATCCTGACGGGCTACATTGATTCTGTTTTCAGTTCCTTCTATTTGAGTTTGAAAATCTCTAAACGCATCTGTTGTTTTTAAATTAGGATAGTTTTCTGCTACCGCCATCAATCTGCTGAATGAACCTTGCAAATTGGCCTGAGCTTTTTGATAGGCTTCCAATGAAGCTGGGTCATTAATATCTACTTTTATTTGTGTAGCTTTTGATCTGGCTTCCAACACTTCTTTCAAAGTTGATTTTTCGAAATTAGCAGATCCTTCAATAGTTTTGATCACGCTGCTGTATAAATCTGTTCGGCGCTGGTAATTGGTTTCTACGTTGCTCCATACTTTTTTTACACCTTGGTCGGCACTTACCAAACCATTATATCCATTACATCCCCAAAATCCAACGATAACAAATAAGGCTGCAATAACAATTAAAGTGATTTTTCCTGTACTCATGTTTTTAATTTTTTGTAAAATTAGTCAATATATAATACGAAAAATTGTTAATTCAAATAAACTGATTAATAACCCGCTTTTGCTCCCCCAATATTTTCAATCGGGTGCCATGTTGTTTTTACCTCTTGAAAGTCATTGATAAAATAAGGGGATTGCGTGTTTTCATCCATCCACTTTTCATTTTCATAAAATGCAGTACGTTTTACGTTAAATGACGCATTTTCTTTAACCATTTTGATGGTTGTAGCTTCTGGTTCTGCAAAACAAACCGCATTCACGTCCATATGATTGGATAAATGAGACAATAATTCTGACACTTTTCCGGTAAGAATATTTACAACACCTCCGGGTAAATCAGAACTATTGAGCACTTCGGCGAATGTTACGGCGCATAATGGTTTTGTTTCAGAAGCAAGGATTACACAAGTATTTCCACCAGCAATGGTAGGTGCCATTACAGATACTAATCCAATCAATGATGATTGTTGTGGAGCAACAAT
>CANGEZ010000097.1 GCA_947452875.1 Chitinophagaceae bacterium | reverse complement strand
TATTGCAAACAATAATGGAGATGTTGAGTTGACTTACGAAAACAATAAATACAGCAAGGATATTCTAATGGGAGGTTTGGCAAACGTAACTATTCAGTTCAATAACAACAACAAAGTTTCTTTTAAAAATCTGATCAATGTTAATACAAGTAATTCGGTTGTAGACAGATACGATGGAAGAGATTACATCATCAGTGGAGGCGGCAACGGTGACAGGGTGAGAGCTACGGAAATTGGCTTTAAAGAAAATACATTTTTCAATACACAAGTTGTTGGAGAACACAATATCAGTAAATACAATGTACGTTTCAAATGGTATGGTGGTTTCAACATTCTAGATCAATATGTGCCTGATCAAAGACGTTTATTTTATACGCAAGATGGCAATAATCCTTCTGCTCCTTATTATGCTTTACTTGGCTTGGGTGCTGGTCAAAAAAGTGGCAGCATCTTCTATGGTTTCTTGAATGATTATATTTATAATACAGGAACTGATATCAGTAAAACTTTTGATTGGAAAGGTAAAAAACACACCATTAAAGGAGGTTATCTTTTCCAGGTGAAAGACCGTTTGTTTGACAGTAGACCTTTCTACATCAATACTGCCAGCAATGCATTAAAGCAATTGCCAGCGAATCAAATTTTTGCTGCTGATAATTTTGGAACAGGAAATGACAAGCTTCAGTTTGATGAAATCAGTGGTAATGCATTTCGTTATTTGGCCAATACCATTATGAATGCAGCATACCTGCAATTCGACAATCCTATTGGAGAAAAATTCAGAATGGTATGGGGTGTAAGATTTGAAAGCTTTGATCAATTAGTGGGAAGCGTAAGACAAGAAGATCCAAGACATGTGAATACCTTGGTTCAGGACTTTTTACCTGGTGTAAATCTAACCTATAAAGCAAATAACAAAACCAATTTACGTTTTGCAGCTAGCCAAACTGTTGTTAGACCTGAATTCAGAGAATTGAGCCCATTTGCATTCTATGATTTTGAATTGGGTGCACAGGTAGTTGGAAACAAATCCGCACAACGTACCAAAGTTTCGAATATTGATCTGCGTTATGAACTGTATCCACGCTCAGGAGAGTTGTTTACTTTCGGTGCTTTCTTCAAACATTTCGATAAGCCTATTGAATATTATTTTAACAGAACTGGACCTGGTACAAATACTTTCAATATTCTCAACACAGATGTAGCTACAGCATTTGGATTAGAAACTGAATTCAGGAAGAAACTAGATATGACAACCTTTCTGAAGCACTTTACGGTTAGTGGAAATTTCAGTTATATACATAGTAAAGTAAAAGATACAACAGGAACGGTTAACCGCCCATTACAAGGGCAGAGCCCATATTTAATCAACTTCGGTATTCAATATGATATCGAAAAATTAGGATTGAATACTACTTTATTATTCAATCAAATTGGCAGAAGAATTCTATTTGTTGGTAACGAAGCTGTTTCTGACATCTGGGAAAATCCAAGATCCTTACTTGATTTTCAGTTGGCAAAAAAAGTGCTGAATAAAAAAGGCGAAATCAAAATCAACATCAATGATATTCTGAATAAGCAGGTTAAATATTATCACGATTTAGATAATAATAAAACATACTCGAAGAACTCAAAAGATGTGTTAGCTATTTCCAGAAACTACGGTACCAATTTCAGTATTTCATTTTCATACAACATTAAATAAATCAGAAAATAAAACAAAAACTATGCAACGCTTAAGTTATTTAATCATCGCTTTTTTAATCACTTCAACGGCATGCCGTAAAATCGAAGTGGATGGTGCACCTGCCAACAATAATAACAACAATGGTTCCACAGAGAATACCATTCTTGAAGGTAGAATTACAGCTAACAGAACTTTAAAAGCTGATTATGTATACAAACTTCGTGGATTGGTATACGTTACTAACGGAGCTGTATTGACCATTGAGCCCGGAACAAAGATTGTAGGAGAACAAGGAAGAACTGGTGGATTGATCATTACCAGAAGTTGCAAAATCATAGCAGATGGTACTGCTGATAAACCAATTGTATTCACATCAGAAGCGTCTACACCTGCCCGTGGTGATTGGGCAGGTTTGGTAATTTTGGGCAATGCGCCGACTAATGCAAGTTATAATGGACAAGTGGGTATCGGTGAAATAGAAGGTGGTATCAACAATAGTGATGGTTTGGGATTGTATGGCTTAGGTGCCAGCAGTAATCCTGCAGACAACAGTGGCATTTTACGTTATGTAAGAGTTGAATATGCAGGATACGCATTTTTACCTGATAAAGAAATCAACGGACTGACTATGGGTGGTGTTGGTAATCAAACCATCATTGATTATGTACAAGTAGCCTTTGCAAATGACGATAGCTTCGAGTGGTTTGGTGGAACAGTGAATTGCAAACATTTGATTGCTTACAAAGGATTGGACGATGATTTCGATACAGATAATGGCTTCATTGGAAAAGTTCAATATGCAATTGGTTTAAGAGATAGTGCTATTGCTGATATCAGCGGAAGTAATGGATTTGAAAGTGACAATGACGCAGGTGGAAGTGCTACAAACCCACAAACTGGAGCTATTTTCAGCAATGTTACGCTTGTTGGTCCACGCGCCACTTTATCAAATATTGGTAATTCTAATTTCAGAAGAGGTGTGCACGCAAGAAGAAATTCTGCTATCAGCGTTTTCAACTCAATCGTAATGGGATGGCCAACAGGATGGTTATTAGATGCGAGTACAGGAACACCCACAGATTTAAATTTAACTGCAGCAACACCTAAAGCAGTTTATGCCAATAATATCATTGCTGGCAACTCAACACAATTGAATTATACAGTAAGCGCTTCAGCTCCAACAGGATGGGCGCTATTGGATTTTACTAATTACATACAAAGGGCTAATGGTGGCAATACCTTGTTGACAAACACATCAGATGTACAATTAACATCGCCATTCAGCTATGATAATTCTGTAGACTTTAATCCTCAATCTGGTTCACCTGCACTTTCAGGTTCGGCTTTTTCTGATCCTAAATTGACAACTTGGTTTACACCCGTTGCCTACCGCGGCGCCTGCGATGCAGCTGATGCTTGGTGGAAAACATGGACAAGATTTAACTACTAATATTAGGTTTGTTTTATTTTAATGATAAAAGCTGCTTCAGAATATGAAGCAGCTTTTTTTATCCAGCTTATCCAGCATATCTAGCCTATCCAGCAAATCTGGCTCTAAAATACGCAACGTCCCTTTCAGGAGACATTGCTGAGAAGTACTAACCAGCATCCAGCATCCATTATCCATTATCCAGTATCCAGTATCTAACTTATCCCCCATAACCTTTTCATAACCTTTTATTAATAAATACAAAACAATTTGGAAACATCTGCATGATAAATTGCACCCTTTAGAAAAGCAAAGTTCAAATCATTATAAACGTTTCCTTAAGCAAATAGCATGCAAAATCATGCTAGTAGTCACCATTATTCTTAATGGTGACATTTTTTTTAATAACATTCACTTAATGATATTTTAATGAAAAGGAAACATTAACAAAATAATTTGCATCAAAATTAATTGTCATTAAAATGAATGTATTTCTAAACTATTTGAAAAACGGAAAAACATTTTTAATAACGTCCGTGTTGTTTTTGATTTTTTCCCTAGTTACCTTACTGTTTATTGATTCTTCTTCAACTCCTGTGTTTAATAAAATGATTCATCATACTTGGATGAACATTTTTTTCATTAATCTCACATTCATGGGTGACGCTTTTTTTATAGTATTGATGTCAGTATTTATTATTTTCTATCTTCAAAAAACCAGACTTGGTTTAAAATTATTATTAGGATTGAGTATTACCATGTTTTTGGTTCAGTTGTTGAATCAAATTTTTATTTATGAGAATTTTCAATTTTATGTTGAAAATGGTCAATATCTTTTTGGGGATTCCAATAAATCTAATCGTTCTATAAGTACAATCATATCATCACATACAGCTGTTGTATTTACTTGGGCAACCATTTTATGTATAAAGATTAAGGAGATTAAATATCAAAGGTTATTTTTTTTCTTATCTATTTTTGTAGCGTTCTCCCGTTTGTATCTTGCGCCCCATCAATATTTTCATTTGATTACTGGAGCGGGGGTAGGATTGGTCTCAGGTTTGTTGGTGTATCTGTTTCAGATTAATTTTATTGCAGCACTCAAAAAATCTGTAAGATTACTAAAGCTCAATTCAGAAATATCAGATCGTTATACTGCTTATCAAATACGCTAACACTTATTATTAGCGGAAGTATTTTAAATCACTTTTTTTCTAATTGCAACCATTCATATTTGCATTTGTTATTTAGGAGCAATTTCCTATTAATATAAAAAAATAACAAATAATAAAATTTCGGCATCATTCTTGTAAGCATTTCAGACTAAACTCATATCTGGTTTGGTAAATCTTATCAGATAGCATGATGTTGAAGTTATCCACATCATATTTTAATCCCCAACCCTTTAACTTGAAAATATTCACAAGTGCTTTTTTCTGTGAATAACTGCGTGTTTTCTTTACATCTAGTGTTTTTTCAATATTTAAAAGATGTAATGTTGCACTGCTTTACTAATTGCTGTTAATTAATATGTGATTTAAGTGTTGAATGGTTAACGTAGTTAGTTCAAGTGTGAAAACGATTGACAAAATCGTTATTTAAAATCTGACAACTGGTTTTCTTAATAGTTAACCAACTCCTGAAAAAACCTACCTCTCAACCCACAAGGCATGCGAATGCATGGTACTCATTAATAAGTGAGTGTCATTGTTATTCTAGTGCAAAGATTTTGAAAAACCAATAACTAAAAACTGCAAATCTTGCAAACTACTGTGCTTTTTTCCTCTGAAAAGCTTGGTATTACTGCGATGCATGTTCTTATGCTATTGGATTCAATATTGAAAACTAAGATCATCGTACACTTTAAAAATTAAAAAACCACATATGCTATCCCCAAAGTCTACCAACTTTAGAGCCATTCAGTTATTTATGGCTACTGCTTTTTTCTTTATCTCTTGTTTACATGTAAATGCGCAGTTGAGAAACACCAACGCCCAACAAGCCACGTCTTGTTTGCAAGGAACAATCAGTGCATCACCATCAACTGTATGCGCTGGAAGTAGTACCACACTAACGGCAACGCCTGCTAGTTTATTAAGTTGTTTTTCAACACTGAAAACTGCCGGTAATGTAAACTACAAATACTCATCAACTTTTGTAGACAACCAGCAGAATGTATATTTTTCTGGAGCTTATACAGGAAGTGTGAGTATAGCAGGACAAACATTGCAAGCTATTGGCAATAGAGATTTCTTTATGGCTAAATACACTGCATGTGGTGCAGAGGGTTGGGCCATTTATGGAAGTTCTGCCAACAATGATCAGTTGGGTAATGATGGCGGTAAAGCTATTGCTGTAGATAATTTAGGAAATACTTATATAGTAGGTAGGTATAATGGAAACACTACAATAAATAGCACAGCAGGTGGAAGACCTTTTGTTGCTGAATCATATGTTTCAAGTATAGGCAACCCGAATGCTCAGGATGGTTTTTTAATTAAAGTAAATTCTAATGGAATTATCGATTGGGGTGTTACCATCTATGGTGGTAGCAATGATGGTTTCAATGGTGTTACAGTAGATGGCGAAGGAAATCCAATAGTGACAGCTGTTTACAATGCAAGTCCCACTGCTGGAAATGTCAACATCAAAGATGCTGTTGGTTCATACTCAATCACACCAGGAAATAGCGCCGGCTCAACAGCAGCAGTAATAAAGTTTAATACCACAGGTGCCATTCAATGGATAACTAAAGTATACAATAAAGATGCAGTAGCATCAAGTGTTACAACGGACGGTTCAAATAATATTTATTTTACAGGATGGTATAATGCTACTTCAAGCGGCGATGCTTTACAAGTTAATGATGCAGCAAGCACTACTCATACCATTTCTAACGGTGGTATTGGAAATGCTTATATCATTAAGTTATCAAATAGTGGAAACTGGCAGTGGGGAAATAGTATTGGAAATGATGGTGCTGCAGGAAATACACAAATATTTATAAATGATATTACTGTTGATGGAGCTGGTAACCCATGGCTAGTTGGTTATTATAGTGGCTCAAGATTTACTATTGGCGCAACCGCAATGCCTGATGCATCTGCTGAATATGCATTTCTAGTAAATTATGATGCATCAGGAAACGTTATTTTGGCAAAATCATATCAACAAGCGTCTACGGATACACGCTTTTATGGTGTTGCAGTAAATGGTAACAACATTGCTGCTTGTGGTAATTACAGAGGAGATGCAGGAGGATTGAATGATGTGTTGTTGGTTACATTTAATAATAATGGAAATGTTATTCATGATATCACGGGAGGAAGCGCTGGAGATGACATCGCTTATTGTGTAAGACCTTTCGGATATGGCTTCATGATTAGCGGTGCTAACGGTGCCGGAGCTACGATACCTGCAGGTGGTGCAACAGCAACAAATGAAGGATCATTTTTGTGGAATACAACTGGAGGAAACATTACACCAACTGTTTCATGGACTGATATGAACGGTACAGCAATTTCAGGCAACCCAATTACAACTGGTTCAATAACTGCAAACACAACATACTATTGCACATTTGATGACGGGTTTACAACTTGTACGCAAAGTTTGGATATATTGGTGAATCAACCAATAAGAACTGTTACAAATATCTCTATATGCAGAGGGTCAACATATGTTGATCCAGGTTCTAACAATAATTATTCCGTTGCCGGTTCATATGAAATTATCTTAACCGGGTCTAATGGTTGTGATTCAATCTCAACTGTTAATATCCGCTTGTTGCCGTTGTCATATAGCACAACTAATACTACCATTTGTTCAAACCTCCTTCCATATTCTTGGAACTCGATTAGCTGTCCAACTGGTGGAACATATACAGATACATTGAGAGCTGCAAATGGCTGTGATTCGATAGTAACACTTAATTTAACAGTAACTCCAACATCCTCAAGTGATGAAACTGTTGTTGCTTGCATAAATTATAACTGGAATGGAACTATTTACCCTGCAAGCGGTACATATACATTTATTACGACTAATGCTAAT
>CANGEZ010000096.1 GCA_947452875.1 Chitinophagaceae bacterium | reverse complement strand
CCTATTCAATGGGTGAAAATTCACAACTTGCCTGACCATGTTTATTTCAACCATAGCCAGCACGTAAAAGTAGGCAAACAACAATGTCAAACTTGTCATGGTAATATTCAGGAAATGCCGGAAGTTTACCAATTTGCTGAACTGAGTATGGGATGGTGCATAAATTGTCACCGTGAATCAAAAGTTGATTTCTACGATAAAGAAACTAAAGAAGGCAACAAGTTTTACAGTATTTACGAGAAATTCCACAAAGACATTAAAGAACATAAATTAGACAGCGTTACTGTTGAAAAAATCGGCGGTACTGAATGTCAGAAATGTCACTATTAATATATAAGAGCATATTTGCGAAATATCGAATTAACAAACTATGAGTAATAAGAAGTATTGGCAGAATTTCGGAGAAATGAATCAGTCAGAGGCTTTCAACAAATCTTCTGAAAATGAATTCAACGAACAACTATTACCTTTTGAAGAGATTTCAAACGAAGGTCTTTTAGACGGTAAAACGCCACGTAGAGATTTCTTGAAATACCTGGGATTCAGTACAGCTGCAGCGGCTATTGCTGCTAGTTGTGAAATGCCGGTAAGAAAAGCCGTTCCTTATTTACAAAAACCGGATAATGTAATCCCGGGTGTTGCTAATTATTATGCATCAACTTATGTAAATGGTGGAGATGCTATAAGTGTTGTTGTTAAACAAAGAGATGGTCGTCCTATTAAAATAGAAGGAAACGAATTGTCATCAATCACTAAAGGAGGAACAAATGCGCAAGCTCAGGCTTCTGTTTTGGATTTATATGATACCACTCGTTTACGTCATCCATTACAAAGAGATGGAAAAGATTTTAAAGAAGTAACCACGTTTGATGCATTTGATGCCATGATTGCTTCGGCAATGGGCTCAATAGGAACAAAACCTGTTGTGTTGTTAACTTCAACCATCTCCTCTCCTTCTACATTACAAATCATCAACAACTTTTTAGCTAAATATCCAGGCAGCCGTCACGTACAATACGATGAAGTAAGCTACAGTGGTATGTTATTGGCTAATGAAGCTTGTTATGGAAAACGCGCTATTCCTTCTTATCAATTTGATAAAGCGCAAACTATAGTTAGTCTTAGCGCTGATTTCTTAGGTACTTGGTTAAGTCCAGTTGAATTCAGCAGACAATATGCTTCTAACAGAAAAGTTACCGGAGAAGCACCTAAGCTTAGCCGTCACTTTCATTTCGAAAGTATGTTGAGCTTAACAGGAAGTAATGCTGATGACAGATATACTCACAAACCTTCAGAAACTGGAGCTATTGCTTTGGCACTTTTAGCAAAATTAGGCGGCGCTGTTTCGGCTCCTTCAATTGCTGATGCTAAAGTAAAAGCAGGTATTGATAAAGCTGCTGCGGCATTAATGAGCTCAAAAGGCTCATCATTAGTAGTTTGCGGAAGCAACGACATGAATATTCAGGTAGTAGTAAATGCTATCAACGAAATAATCGGAGCCAATGGTACAACGGTAAATTGGGCTTCAACTAACAACACACGTAAAGGCATAGACGCAGACATGAATACATTGGCAGCAGATATTAATTCTGGTGCAGTTGGTGCTTTATTGGTGTATGGTTGCAATCCTGTTTACTCACATGCAGACGGAAAGAAATTGGGCGAAGCTATTTCAAAAATGCCTGTAAGTATTTCTTTCAACGGAACATTAGATGAAACAACTGAAAACTGTAAATATGTAATTCCTTCTCACCATTGGTTGGAAAGCTGGGGTGATGCGGAACCTAAGACAGGCCACTTCAGTTTCATGCAGCCTTTGATCAATCCATTGTTTAAAACAAGAGCATTCCAAACTTCTTTGATGAAGTGGACGGGTTCTCAAACAGTTAATATTCCAACGGTTGATTCAACAGGAAAAGTATTAGGTGTTACGCCTTCTAAAGTTTCTTCGGCTGACTATGAAAATTATGTCAAAGACTTCTGGTCTGGCAAAGCAGATTTTGAAAAAGCATTACAAGATGGGGTTATTGAAGTGGAAACGGCTCCAGCTGCTGCTACATTTAATGCTGCTGCATTGACTGCTGCTTCAGGAAAAGCTGCTGCTGCAAAATCAGGCGCAACCGAAGTTGTATTATATCAAAAAGTATCAATGGGAACCGGTAGCCAGGCAAACAATCCTTGGTTACAGGAATTACCTGATCCTATATCAAAAGTAACTTGGGACAACTACGCAATGGTTAGTCCTGAAATGGCGAAATCATTAGTTGGTTTGGATATCATGAACAATCAACGTCAGGCTGATTCTTATGAAGTAACTCCAGAAAAACCAGTAATCAAAGTAACCGTAAACGGTAAATCTTTAGAATTGCCATTGTTGATTTTACCAGGTTTAAATGACAATACAATTGCAGTAGCATTAGGTTATGGAAGAGCAAGTGCTGATGAGAAAAACTCTCTTGAAAGAGTTGGTCGTTCAGCTACAGGCGCAGGTAAGAATGCATATGCATTTGTAGGATTTGATGGTGCTACTTATTCTTATAACGGAGTAGCTACAGCAGAAAAAACAACTACTACTTATCCTTTAGCACAAACTCAGGTTCATGGTTCATCAGAAAGCAGGCCTGTAATTTTCGAAACTAACTTAGCATCATACACGAAGAATCCGGAAGCATTATTGGAAGAGCCAAGAAACGAGAGAATAGGAGTAATGGCTGAAGGAAAAACTGATTTCGTAAAAGATGGCACCATTTATCCTGATTATGAAAAACCAGGTATCAAATGGGGAATGAGCATCGATTTGAATACATGTACAGGTTGTAGTGCTTGTGTTGTAGCATGTACAGCAGAAAACAACGTAAGTGTTGTAGGTAAGATCCAGGTTCAGAAAGCTCATGAAATGCATTGGTTGAGAATCGATCGTTATTTCACAGGAGATGTAAAAAATCCGGATGTGGTATTCCAACCGATGATGTGTCAGCATTGTGATAATGCACCTTGCGAAAACGTTTGTCCGGTTGCTGCGACTAACCATAGCAGTGAAGGCTTAAATCAAATGACATATAACCGTTGTATCGGTACAAGATATTGCGCGAACAACTGTCCTTTCAAAGTTCGTCGTTTCAACTGGTTGGATTTCACTGGCGCAGATAGCTTTAAAGACAATCAACAACCATTACGTGGTTCTGAATTGAATGAAGTGGTATTCCAAATGAACGATGACTTAACAAGAATGGTGTTGAATCCAGATGTTACGGTTCGTTCAAGAGGTGTGATTGAAAAATGTTCTTTCTGCGTACAACGTTTGCAAGACAGCAAATTGGAAGCAAAAAAACAACAAGATCCTGCTTTGGTTCGTAACGTGAAGACAGCTTGTATGCAGGCTTGTCCTACAAACGCCATCAGCTTCGGTAACGTGAATGACAAAGAAAGTGAGGTTTCAAAAGCAAGAGCAGATAAGAATCGTAATTTCTATGTGTTGGAACAATTACACGTATTACCAAATGTAAGTTACTTGGCTAAAGTAAGAAATACCGACAGACACGTTGGTATCGCTGAAGAAAGCCATGAAGAAGCACACAGCTAATATCTGAATAAAATAAAAAAGACTAACAGCTAATTATAATAGCCAAAAGCGAAAAAAGAATATGTCATTACTCAAATACGAATCACAACAAAGGGAACCGCTGGTAGATGGTAATAAAACGTATCATCAGGTAACGGAAGATATCATCAGCCCTATTGAGATGAAACCAAGCAAACTTTGGTACATCGGATTTTATATCAGCGTGGGATTGCTGCTTTTCGGTGCTTATAGCGTTTACAGAGAGGTTACTTACGGTATCGGTCAGTGGAACCTAAACAAAACCATCGGCTGGGGTTGGGATATCACCAACTTCGTATGGTGGGTAGGTATTGGTCACGCGGGTACTTTGATTTCTGCGATCTTATTGTTATTCCGTCAGGGTTGGAGAACAGGTGTGAACAGAGCTGCAGAAGCGATGACGATTTTTGCGGTAATGTGCGCAGGCCAGTTCCCGATTTGGCATATGGGTCGTGTATGGATGGCGTTCTTTGTATTGCCTTATCCAAACTCACGTGGTCCATTATGGGTTAACTTTAACTCTCCTCTTCTTTGGGACGTATTTGCGATTTCAACTTATTTCACGGTTTCATTATTATTCTGGTACTCAGGATTATTGCCTGATTTGGCTACAGTAAGAGACAGAGCTAAAACTAAATTGCGTAAATTATTATATGGTGTGGCTTCTTTCGGTTGGACAGGAAGTACCAAACATTGGCAACGTCACGAGTCATTATCATTGGTATTGGCTGGTTTGAGTACACCACTTGTATTGTCAGTACACACTATCGTATCTTTTGACTTCGCTACATCAGTAGTTCCAGGTTGGCACACAACCATCTTTCCTCCTTACTTCGTTGCCGGTGCGATCTTCAGTGGATTTGCCATGGTGCAAACCTTGTTGATTGTGGTAAGAAAAGTAATGGGATTACAAGATTATATTACTTTAGGTCACATCGAAGCGATGAACAAAGTAATTGTATTGACGGGTAGCATCGTAGGTTGTGCTTATTTAACAGAGTTGTTTATCGCTTGGTATGGTCAAAATCCATATGAGTGGTATGCATTCTCTCAAAACAGAGCCAACTTATTTAGCCCATATGGCTGGAGTTATTGGTTAATGATGTTCTGTAACGTGGTTTCTCCACAGTTATTCTGGAGCCGCAAATTAAGAAGAAACATCACGGTTACTTTCTTCATGAGCATTGTAGTGAATATCGGTATGTGGTATGAGCGTTTTGTAATCATCGTAACTTCTATCTATCGTGATTTCTTGCCTTCAAGCTGGAGTACTTATTATAGTCCTACAATTTGGGAAATTGGTTTCTACTTGGGTACGTTCGGATTGTTCTTCACTTGCTTCTTCTTGTTTGCAAAATACTTCCCGGTAATTGCGCTTGCAGAGATCAAGTCAATTTTGAAAACTTCAGGAGAAAACTATAAAGCAAAAATGACGGATATAGAGAAAGCAGATTCTGAGAAGTTTTATGTTGAAGAAGTAGAGCATGCTCATTAAGAAATAAATTAAAAAGTAAAAATTTAAAATTAAAAAGGTTCAGCTGCCAGCATTATGGTAAACTATTTTGACTTTTTAATTTTGACTTTTGAATTATAAAAAACAAAAATTATGGCTGGAGGAGTTAAAAAATTTGTTGTTGGCTCATTTGATGATGAAGCTGTATTGTTTCCGGCGGTGAAAAACGTTCGCAAGGCGGGATATAAAATCCACGACGTATACACACCGTTTCCTGTTCATGGTTTAGATCATGCTTTGGGATTGAGAGAAACAAGCTTACATAGTGCCGGTTTCATTTATGCCATCACAGGAACGACAACTGCATTAAGTTTCATGAGTTGGGTATTTACCAAAGACTGGCCTTTGAATATTGGTGGTAAACCACATTTCGCAATTCCTGCTTGGATTCCCATTACATTTGAATTGACTGTATTGTTTTCTGCAGTAGGAATGGTGTTGACTTTTTGCTATTTGTGTCAGCTTTCTCCATTTGTGAAAAAACATCATTTCCACGAAAGAGCTACAGATGATTTGTTTGTTATGGTTATTGAATGCACAGAACAAACTAACGAAGCTGAGTTAAAGAGCTTCTTAGAAAAATCAGGTGCGAAAGAAATAAATGTTCAAGTTGCAGAAACTGGATGGTGGATTGGCAGATACGACAGAGAACAAGTTTTATATAGAGAGGAGAAAGGGTTTTAGTGGAGTTGGGTTATTAGGAGTTAGGGATTAGGATATTAGGGATTAGGAATCCTTTGACATAAAAGGAAAAATTTTAAAACAGTAAAGTGTTTATCATAATGAAAAAAATTGCAACATTATTCGTGGTGATCGTAACAGCGGCAATTGCTTTTGTGTCTTGCGACAGCAAACGTGAGCCAGGTAAAATATACATGCCTGATATGGCTTATAGCAGAGGTTATGAAACTTATGCTGAAAGAGATTCTTCTAAGTTTACCATGAGTGCAGAAGAAAAAGGCGGAAGTAAAATATTTTACAATGCAGTTCCAGCAGCGGGTACAATTAAAAGAGGAGAATTAATGCCTTACACATTGCCAAATGATAGCAATGGTTATAAAATGAGTGCAACTGTACCCAATCCAATTGGTGAAATGACAGAAGCTGAAATGAAAGAAGCGGGAAGATTGTTCAATATCAATTGTGCTATTTGTCATGGTGAAAAAGCACAAGGAAATGGTCCCATTTCTACCTCAGGAAAAATTGGTGGTATTGCAAATCTTACTTTAGACACATATGTGAAGATGGCTGATGGAACGATGTTTCATTCTATCAATTACGGAAAAAACAACATGGGAAGTTATGCATCACAGTTAAGCAGACAACAACGTTGGATGATCATAAAATACATTCGCACGTTACAACCAAAACCTACAGTTGCTGTAGCTGCGGTTGCAGATACTACTAAAAAACCATAAGTAAAAAATTAATTAAGATAAAATAGCCGATTAAGTCGGTGTTTATAAAAAAGTAAAGTTTATTTAGATGAATAATCAATTTGAATTAACAGCCGGTTACAAAAAATGGACATGGGGATTGATCGTAGCGGGAGTGATAGCCTTATTGTACGGTTTTATCATGTTGCACCCTTTTGCACCTGTAGCACACGGTGCCGAACATAATGATCCAACTGGAGCCACTCGCTTTTGGGCGGTATTATTGCAAAACAGTGTATTCTGGTTATTGGTTGTTAATGCATCTATGTTTTTCATTTGTGTAACTACAATGGCAATGGGCGGATGGCAGGTTGCTTTGAGAAGAGTACCTGAAGCTATTTCAAGTGTGGTTCCTATTCTAGGCATTGTTACTTTTCTAGTTTTGATGGCCATTATCTGGGGAGGAAGAACAGATATTTACCATTGGTTGGATGCTGCTGCAGTTGCAAAAGATCCTATTTTAAATGGCAAAAGCGGATTCTTAAATCCTAAGTTTTATTCTATCTGGTCTGGCATTTGCATTTTCATGTGGTGGTTCTTGGGTCGCAAAATGAGAGCCATGTCTTTGGAATCAGATAAAGGCGGCACCATGGATTATGAAACCGGTAAAAAATGGATCT
>CANGEZ010000095.1 GCA_947452875.1 Chitinophagaceae bacterium | reverse complement strand
GAAATAGTGCAGAATTATTGGCAGAAAGAAATTTCTCAGGTAAAAACAAATTCGTATTAAAAGGATCTGTAAGCGATTTCAAAAGAAACATAACTACAAATGAGTATAATTTCAATGCCGGTCAGCTTGATTATTTTTCTGAAGCTTCTATTCTAATCAATCAAAAACAACACAATTGGGTGGGAGGGGTTAATTTCTCAGGCAACCAGTTTAAAAAAATATCGGGGGATAGTTCATATATCAATAACGTAAGCAACAATACTGTAGGGGCATTCCTTCAATATTCATATAAATTCAAATCCAATACCACCATCGAAATGGGATTGCGTAATGATTACCATATGACTTATGGAAATTTTGTATTGCCCAGGGTTTCATTCTTTCATCAGTTGAATAAAAAATGGGGAACTAGAGCGGGATTTGGTGCAGGTTACAAAATTCCTGATGCTTTGGCACCCCAGATCAATGATTATGCCATCATCAACATTTTACCCATTGGGACTGATGTTAAACCTGAACGCTCATATGGCTACAACGCCGAAGTCAATTACAAATCCAAATGGGGAGAGGAAAATTCAATTTTCATCAATCATGCGTTTTTTCTTACCCAGCTGAATACACCGGTAATTGCAACAGAACAATCCAACGGAACCGTTTCATTTGCAAATGCTTCCAAGCCTATTATTACCAAAGGTTTTGATACATATATAAAATTAAAATTGGAAGATTGGGAATTGTATGCTGGTTATACTTACACCATTGCAGAAAGAAAATATTTGTTAGACAATCAGTTTATTCCATTAACACCAAAATTCAGAATGTCGTATATGCTTACGCGTGAGTGGGAGGGGAAAGCGAGATTTTGTGTAGAGAGTTCTTTCAATGGCTATCAATACCGACAAGATTATACAAAGACACCATCTTATTTATTTATGGCAGCAATGATTGATTATACCATTGCTAAACAATGTCATCTGGTGTTGAATTGTGAGAATATTTTGGATTACCGTCAAAGTAAAAAGGAATCGTTGTACACAGGCTCGATCTCCAATCCTCAATTTAATGCCTTGTGGGCGCCGATTGATGGGAGAGTGGTGAATTTGTGTTTGAGGTTGAGTTTGTGAGACTAGCCCCCTCAATCCCCCGAAGGGGGAAGTTTTCCATTTCGGAAATGAAATGATCATTCTCTCGTGAATGGTCAAACCTCACCCCCAACCCCTCTCCCGAGGGAGAGGGGAGCAATGAAAATTATCTATTGAATTTTATAAAACGCCTTCGTGAATCTTTGTGCCTTCGTGTCTTGGTGGCGAAAACTTTGCGTCCTTGCTCCTTTGCGGTCCTTGCGTGAAACAATTTGTGAACTCCCGGCTAATCCTCACCAAACGTTCCTATGGAACGACGATCCCGTTAAACAAATAACATTTCGGGCTAAAGACGAGATGTTCCTATGGAACATAAAAAATTACGTGAGAAATAATTCGTGAATTCGTGGTTATATAAAATCAACCTTCGTGAATCTTTGTGCCTTCGAGTCTTTGTGGCAAAAAACTTTACAACCTTGATAAAATTCGTGAATTCGTGGCTAACCCCAACAAAACATATCACCCTTTGGGGGACTAAGGGGGCTTACTTCCCCCTTGGGGGATTGAGGGGGCCGCCTTATATCGCAATCAAATAATAATTCTTCTTCCCCACCTGCACCAAGATAAACTTATCATGCAGCAAATGTTTTTTCTCCACCATCATTTGCATGTCTGTAATTTTTTCTCTGTTGATACTCACCCCTCCATTCTGCAACATTTTACGTGCAGCTCCTTTACTTTCAAAAACAGCATTTTCTGTTAAGAAGCTAAGTACGTCAACACCAGCATTGATTTTATCAGCAGCATAATCTGTTCTTACAATGCCTTCAATTGATTCTAAATCTTCTACGCTCAATGCATCAATGGGAGCTTTGGTATTGGAGAATAATTTCTGTGTGGTTTCTACCGCTTTATCAAACTCTGTTTGTCCATGAACAAAAATGGTCAATTCCTCTGCCAGTTTTTTCTGTAGTATTCTGTCTGCAGAATTATTTTCATGTGCTGCAATTAACGCATTGATTTCATCTTGTGGTAAGAATGTAAATATTTTAATCCAGGTGGCTGCATCAGCATCTGAAGCGTTTAACCAGAACTGATAGAATTGATATGGTGTCGTTTTATTGGCATCCAACCAGATATTTCCTTTTTCTGTTTTACCGAATTTACCTCCGTCGGCTTTTTTAATCAACGGACAAGTAAATGCAAATGCTTCACCACCAATTTTTCTTCTAATTAATTCCGTACCGGTAACGATATTGCCCCATTGATCACTGCCACCCATTTGCAATTTGCAGTTCTTGTTTTTAAACAACCAGTAGAAATCATATCCTTGCACCAGCTGATAAGTGAATTCTGTAAATGACATCCCGTTATCACCTTCCAGTCTTTTCTTCACACTGTCTTTCGCCATCATATAATTCACGGTAATGTGCTTTCCGGCATCTCTGATAAATTCTAGAAAACTGATCCCTTTGAACCAATCGTAATTATTCACCAATTCCGCAGCATTAGGTAATGAAGCATCAAAATTTAAAAACTGCATCAACTGGTTTCTAACGCCGATTACATTTTTATTTAAATCCTCTTCGTTCAACATGTTTCTTTCTTCACTTTTTCCACTCGGGTCGCCCACCATGCCAGTTGCGCCGCCAACCAAAGCAATAGGCTTATGACCTGCTTTTTGTAAATGAACCAACAATAAAATGGGAACCAAACTTCCAATATGCAGACTATCAGCCGTAGGGTCGAAGCCCACATAAGCTGAGGTCATTTCTTTATTGAGTTGTTCTTCTGTTCCGGGCATAATATCCTGTATCATCCCTCTCCACTGCAATTCCTTGATAAGTTGGTTCATAACTATTGACGGGTTCTTTTTTGATTTTGCAAAAATGAGCAAAAATTATCAGAATGTATTTTATTATTCCGTAAAAAATCAGCTGCAGCAGTTGAAAAAACTGATTTATTGAGGCCAATTTATGTTGCAAAAAGATTTAATAGTTGTAAATTTGAAATCATCCAACGTAATCCCACAATGATAACATACAATTCGCGTTCGATTAAAATCTTTCATAAGAATTCATTAATTAAACGATACAGGCTTTCTGTTGTTTTTTTCGTTATTTCATTTAACATATTTCCATATTTTTCAAAGGCTCAGTTCAGAACCTATTCCAATGAATTTTTAAATATTGGTGCCGGTGCTCGCGGACTCGCCATGGGGAATGCACAAATCGCTTCTGTTGATGATGCCACTTCAGGTTATTGGAATCCTGCAGGTTTGACTGAAGTAAAAGACCATCCCAATCTGGCGCTAATGCACGCTGATTATTTTGCTGGCATTGCCAAATATGATTTTGCAGCGTTAGCGATTCCTACAAAAGATAAAAAAAGTACACTTGGATTTTCACTGTTGAGATTCGCTGTGGATGATATCCCTAACACACTTTTTCTTGTGGAACCTGATGGAAGTTTGAATTACAATAACATCCAATCTTTCTCTTCTGCTGATTACGCATTTTTATTTTCTTATGCACAAGAATTAAAAAAGACAAATGATTATACCTTGAACATAGGCGGTAATGCAAAAGTCATTTATCGAAAAGTAGGTTCATTTGCCAACGCTTGGGGATTTGGATTGGACTTAGGTGTAAACATGATTGGTAAGAAATGGCGTTTGGCTGCAGTTGCTCGCGATTTAACTTCGACTTTCAATGCTTGGTCATTTCACTTTACTGAAAGAGAAAAACAAGTACTTTACTTAACGAATAACGACATCCCATTAAAATCAACTGAGCTCACTTCACCTCGTTTGGTGATTGGCGGCAACTACAAATTTGACATCAACAAATCAGTAAAACTGGCAGCTGAAGCCAATTTGGATTTGACTTTTGATGGCAAACGAAATACTATCATCAGTTCGAAATTAGTAAGCATTGATCCACATCTTGGAGTAGAAGCAGAAATAAAGAAAGTGTTTTTTGTAAGAGCAGGTATCACCAATTTTCAAAAAGCATTGGCTGATGCAGATACGTTGAATCAGAAAAAAGTTTGGATTTATCAGCCTTCACTTGGAGCAGGATTTAAAATTAAAAATGTGACCATTGATTATGCATTTACCAATCTTGCCAATCAGTCGAGTCCATTGTATACTCACGTATTCTCATTAAAATTCAATCTGATTAAAAAGAATGAAAACTAACATAAACAGGTTTGCTATGTTTAAAAAAATTATTTTCTTTTTCATGTTGCTTGCTGCTGCAAAACTAAATGCACAGTTAAACAATAGCTGGATTGATTATAACAAAACTTATTACAAATTCAGAATTGCTAAAGATACGTTGTGTAGGATTCCTCAATCTACGCTTGCCGCTGCAGGTTTGAACAACATCAATGCCAATGATTTTCAATTATGGAGAAATGGGGTTGAAGTTCGTTTATTCACTTCAGTTAGTAATGCCAATTTAGGTGCTTCAGATTTTATAGAATTCTGGGGTGAAATGAATGATGGGAAGCCTGACAATGAATTGTATCGCAACTCCGATTTTCAATTGGCAGACAGATATAGTTTGGAAACAGATACAGTAGCTTATTTTTTGACGGTTAATTCGGGTAACGCCAATTTGCGTTATGAAACAGCCAGCAATACGGCACCTAGCAATGCTACACCTGATGCGTATTTCATGAGAGATGTCGACTTTTATTACAAAGACCAAATCAACAGGGGTGAAGCCAAGCCTGTTGGTGAATATGTGTATTCTTCGGCTTATGATCCCGGAGAAGGTTGGTCGAGTGTGGTTACAGCTCCATGTTGCGATTTGGCTAAAGAATTTTTCGATTTGAATGTGTACATGGCCGGTCCGGCAAATGGACTTTCAGTAAGAGTCAATGCAGTAGGCGCTGCTCCGAATACCCGTAATCTTAAAATCAAACTGAATCTAAATGAAATTACTGCTGCTCCATACGGAAATACAGTAAGCATGGATTATTTCAATTATCAGAAATTGAATTTTCAAAACCTGCCGCTTTCTTTGTTGCAGCAAAACACCAGTTATCTTCCTGTTTTTGTGAATAGCACTTCAACAAATATTTACGACAGAATTGTAGTGGCTAGTATTGGTTTGACATATCCTGCAGCTTTCAATTTTACGAATGCTAGATATTTTTCTTTTAAAATACAGCCTTCAGCTACAGGAAATTATCTGGTCATTGATAATTTCAATTATGGTACAACGGCTCCTGTTTTATATGATCTCACCAATGGTATAAGATATCTCGGAGAAATAAATTCTACTCCGGGAAAAGTGAAATTTGTATTGCCTGCGTCTACTCAAACACGTAAGTTCATCCTGATTAATCAGGAGAGTCCACAAAATATCAATTCGTTGACACAAAGAAATTTTGTCAATCTTTCCAATCCCGATAATCAAGGGAATTATATGATTGTTACCAATCCTGTTTTGTACAATAATGGCAATGGAAATAATTATGTAGAAGCTTATCGTGCTTATAGAAGTTCGACTTCAGGCGGAGGATATAATGCAAAAATTTATGACATCAACGAGCTTACCGATCAATTTGGATTTGGCATCAAACACCATCCCGGTTCGGTAAGAGATTTCATTCGTTTTGCAACAACTCAATTTTCACAAACACCCAATTATGTTTTTATTATAGGAAGGGGTGTTAATTACATTGATCAAAGAGTGAATGAAGCTGACCCGATAAGCGAAAAGTTAAATCTAGTTACTACATTCGGTTGGCCGGCATCTGATGTGTTGTTGGCTTCTTCACCTGGCTTGGCAGTTCCTTTATTACCTATCGGAAGACTGGGAGCCATTGATGGAGATGAAGTAAATGATTACCTGCAAAAAGTAATTGAATACGAAAACACACAAAATATTCCAGGTGCAACAATAGACGGAAAAGGCTGGATGAAAAATTTTATTCATGTAGCCGGAGGAAAAGACAGTCTGGAAAACATGACCTTCAAAAACTACATGAATGGATATAAACAAATTGCTGAAGACACTTTATATGGTGCTCATGTAGAAACCTTTTCCAAAACTTCTACAGGAGCCATACAGCAAGCTAGCAGCCAAAGAATTGAGGATTTGTTTAATGAAGGACTAGGATTTGTTGGTTATTTCGGTCACTCATCTGCAAATACTTTCGAATTCAATCTTAGCAATCCAGAGATTTATCAAAATGCTGGAAAATATCCCTTCTTCAATGTAAGTGGTTGTAGCGCGGGCAATTATTATATTTTTGATCCACTTCGTTTAACCGGTAACCTAACAGTTTCTGAAAAATATGTATTGGCCCCACAACGAGGTAGTATTGGATTTTTGGCGGATACCCATTTTGGCATTCCTCCATTTTTGAATTTTTACAATACTGCTTTGTACACTCGTTTCAGCAAAACTATGTATGGCAATACCATCGGCAATCAAATAAAATCACTCTCTGCAGAATTAGGTGGTAATAATCCTTCTCTTGATTTCTTTACTCGTATACATGTAGAAGAAATTAATTTACATGCAGATCCTGCCATTAAAATCAATTGCTTTCCTAAGCCCGATTTTGTAATTGAAGAACCATTGGTAAAAATCAGTCCAAACATCATTTCAGTTGCGGATAATAGTTTTAATCTAAAAATTAAAATGCAGAACATTGGCAAAGCAGTAGGCGATTCTATATCGGTTACGGTTAAACGCAAATTGCCTAATGATACCATCAGGGTTTTATACAGTCAAATAATACCTGCCATAAAAAGTGTTGATTCATTAGAATTGACAGTACCTATTATACCTACAACAGATAAAGGTTTAAATCGCATTACGGTTACTTTAGATGCTACTGACAGAATCGAGGAACAATTTGAAACAAACAATACTGTCAGTAAAGATTTTTACATTTTTGAAGATGAATTGAGGCCTGCATTTCCAAATAACTTTTCTATCGTCAACAGTCAAAACATAACTTTTGTAGCCAATACCGCCAATCCTTTAAGTGGAAATAGGGATTATGTAATGGAGATTGATACCACTGAATTATTCAATTCTCCTTTCAAGAAAATAGTAAATAAATCAGGTTTGG
>CANGEZ010000094.1 GCA_947452875.1 Chitinophagaceae bacterium | reverse complement strand
TCAAGATAAGCATCAATATCTCTCAACGGGTCGATAATGGCGACTTCGCCTTCACTTTCAATATAGTAAGCTGCTTCACTAAGGCAGTTGGTATAAAATTGTTTTATAAACATGGTAATTAATTTGTCTGGCAAAGATAAAAAAAGCGGCTGTGAATACAACCGCTTTTTAATGATTTAGATGAAACTTATACTATCCTACTAGGTCTGTACAAAATTTATCCAGTTCTACAATTCTTTTGTGATTAACAGTGTAGTAGATGAATTTACCGTCGCGCTGCGTAACTACAATTCCGGCTCTTCTTAAAATTGCCAAATGTTGCGATGCTACAGATTGCTCTAAACGTAATCTCACATAAATTTCTGTTACGGTGATTTTCTTTTCTGAATCAATTAAAGCCAAAATTTGCTGGCGTAATTTATGATTCATGGCTCTTAAAACAAGCGCTGCTTTTTTAAGATTGTGCAAGTTGATTTTAACAGTTTGACCATCAGCACTCTGATAGCCAACATTGTTTTCTTCTGATTGATTTGGAACAATCATAGGTTATTAAATTTTTTGGTTAATAAATGGAAAATAAAGCTTTGGCAAATATATATAAACTTCATTACAAAGAAAATAATCTAGTTAATCTATTTTGTTAATAGAATTTAATATTTCTAAAAAGCTTTATATGCTTTCAGGTAATCAGGTTCTACTAGGGCAATGTCGTTAAACAAATTAATATCGAACATGATTTTACTCATGTCGCTCATTGAAATTTTTAGGTTGTTACTTTGAATGAATTTCGCATTTTCATGTTTGCAGATGTGTTGAAACTTTAAGGAACCTGATCCTGTAAAATAAATACGGTTATTCTTAAGCGTATCTGCAAAAGTATTATCGTCAAGAATCAATGCTGAAGGCGGGATTGTTTCTTTCAGATTGGAGTCATACATTGCGGTAAAGACTTCCATTCTTCTGGCATCGATCATTGGACAATTCATACTTTCTTTATCGCCTGTGGTCATTAGCATATCATGAGCCATTAACTCAAGTGTGCTAATTGTTATCAATGGTTTTTGAAGAGTGTAAGCGAGTCCTTTTGCGGCAGACATGCCAACACGTAATCCTGTATATGATCCAGGTCCTTTTGTTACGGCAATGGCATCAAGTTCTGTAATTGAAATGGCTGCTTTTTTTAAAAGTTCATCTATTGCTGGATGCAAAAATGAAGCATGATCTTTTTGTGAATGATTTTCAGCAATAAAAATGGGCAGGCCATTTTCTGAAATGCAAACAAAAGCTGTTTCTTGCGCGGTATCAATATTTAATATTATACTCATAATGATGTTGCTTCAGTTACTAATAATTGAGATGGTTTATATCTAATATCTGATTTGCATAAATTTTCAAGAAGCATTAAAATATTTGAAATGCCAATTTCTGCTTTCCATTCAAATGGACCTTTTGGATAGTTAGTTCCTAATTTCATTGCGATATCGATTTCAGCATCGGTACTTACATTTTGTTCTTTGGCAAAATAAGCTTCGTTGATAATCATTGATAAGATTCGCGGTGCAATAAATCCGGGTTCATCGGGTGTGACGGTATATGATTTATTGATGGCATTTAGGATGTCGATGTGCTGCTGGCTCATATTGCCTGCCACTTCCCATACATTTCTTTTAATAAAACCATTCCAGCCATTCATTCTAACCACATTTGAAAAGTGATTGCTTTCTTTCAGAGTATTACTGACTGCGTTAATGAAAACTGGTTTTTTTATATGAGAATAATTTTCATTCCAAGCATTTTCATTTAAATTAAAATATCCATCAACATCAGAGAAATCATTCCATTCGCTAATGTGATTAGTTGTAATCCAATCAATTGAAGTTGAAAGTGATTTTATATACAAGCTAAAATCTTCATTACACAGGATTGCAATTTTCATTGTGGAAAAGTTTTAGCAAAAATAGGTGCTTGAATAGGAATATATTTGCATTACAAAAAAAATAAAATGTTCGATAAGACGATTGTTAATACATTAGATGCACCTGCTCCGATTGGTCCGTATGCACAAGCCGTTAAAACAGGTAATCTTTTATTTATTTCTGGACAGATTGCATTGGTTGCCGAAACAGGAGAATTGATCACCAGTTCAATTGCAGAAGAAACACATCAGGTCATGAAAAATCTTCAGGCCATTTTAAAATCTGAAAATGCTGATTTCAGCAACATCATTAAAACAAATATTTTTTTAAGTGGCATGGAACATTTTTCCATTGTAAATGAAGTTTACGGCCAATATTTTTCTGGTGATTTTCCGGCCAGGGAAACTGTTGCTGTAAAAGGTTTGCCTAGAAATGTAAATGTAGAAATCAGCATGATAGCCTCTGTATGATATGATTCTCATCACCGCACCTGTTCATGATATTATGATTGAGACGTTTAAAAAAAACGGACTTGATTTTGAATATATTCCCACTGCAGATTATCAACTTCTTTTTGATAAAATTGAAATTGCCACTGGCATTGTCATTGCCACACAAATCACTATTGATAAAAAAATACTTGACCGAGCTAATCAATTAAAATGGATAGCACGACTTGGAAGTGGCATGGAGCATATAGATACGGTTTATGCTGAATCGAAAAGTATCCTTTGTATTAGTAGTCCTGAAGGCAATAGCAATGCGGTTGCAGAACATGCATTGGGTTTGTTATTGAATCTCGTTAGAAATATCAGTAAGAGTGCTGTTGAAATCAAAGAAATGAAATGGTTGAGAAATGAAAACAGAGGTATGGAACTCAGCGGCAAAGTAGCCGGAATCATTGGATATGGAAATACAGGGGCTCAATTTGCAAAGATTCTATCTGCTTTAGGGATGAAAGTTTTGGCTTACGACAAATACAAGAAAGGTTTTGAAACAGCGTTTATTAAAGAATCTACAGTTGAAGAGATTGCAAATTTTGCCGACGTAGTCAGTTTTCATCTTCCTTATAATAACGAGACGAATCATTTTGGGAATAAAGATTTTTTTTCGTCACTTAAAAAACAGCCTGTTATTCTCAATACTTCCAGAGGTAAAATAATAGATACTGCAGCGTTGATTGATGCTTTGCAACAAAAACAAATTCGCGCAGCAGCTTTGGATGTACTGGAAAACGAAAAATTAAAAGAGCTTTCAGAAAAACAGCACGATCAATTAGTATGGTTGAACGCTCAAGAGAATGTGTTGTTAACGCCGCATATTGCAGGATATACTTTTGAAGCGGCCTATAAAATGAGTAAAATTTTGTTGGAAAAACTTGAAATTTACTGATGATGTAAATTTTTCTTTTCCCTATATTTGTATAAATGCAACGCTTTGGTAAGACCGAGGCGTTGTCTTTTTTTTTCTAATAGCTAAATGAATTGATATGGCAGATACTAATTATGTTACACAAGAGACCTTCGAAAAAATGCAGGAAGAGCTACATCTTTTAAAATCAGTTGACCGCCCGGCAGCTAGTAAAGCTATTGCAGAAGCCAGAGAAAAGGGCGATTTAAAAGAAAATGCCGAATATGATGCAGCAAAAGAAGCTCAGGGTTTGCTTGAAGCCAAAATAAAGTATTTGGAAGGCATTATTGCAACTGCCAGAATTTTGGATGAATCAACAATTGATTTCAGCAGGGTTAGTATTTTGACTAAAGTTACTGTTACCAATTTGGCAACGAATAAAACAGTTACCTATCATATCGTTTCAGAAAAAGAAGCCAGCTTGAAAGATGGAAAAATATCAGTTACTTCACCTATAGGAAAAGGGCTATTGGGTAAAGTAGTGGGTGAAGTTGCAGAAGTTGTAGTTCCGGCAGGTGTTTTGAAATTTAAGGTTGAGAATATTACCGTGTAATTTTTTGGAGCCACAAAGTCACCAAGGCACAAAGAATCACTAAGATTGATTCTTTTTGTTTTGGCCACGAAGACACGAATTTACAAATATTCACGAAGATTGATGTTATTTTTTCTGCCATAAAAAATTAAGAAATCGGTGTACTAATTACCCGTAATTTTTTGTGTAACTTTCTGCCTTAGTGCCTTTGTGGCTAAAAAATCATTATTACAAATCCCCATCGCCAATGACCATTTTTTCAAAAATCATCAACGGAGAAATTCCTTCTTACAAAATTGCTGAAGATGAAAATTTCTATGCTTTTTTAGATATTTTTCCTTTGGTAAAAGGGCATGTACTTGTGGTGCCGAAAATTGAAGTAGACAAGATTTTTGATTTGCCCGAGAATTATCTTTCTGCCATGATGCTATTTGCAAAACCCATTGCCAAAGCCATCGAAAAATCATTTGATTGTAATCGTTGTGGTATCAGTGTTATCGGATTAGAAGTGCCACATGCGCATATGCATTTAGTTCCTATTAACAATGCAGATGATTTGAATTTCACCAGAGAAAAATTGAAGTTGTCGAAAGAAGAAATGGAAGAGGTGCGCACTAGGATTGTGAGCGCTTTGTGATTTGTTCAATAGGTTCCAAAGGTTCAATATGTTCAATAAGTTAATGAGCTCGTAACCTTTTGAACCTTTTAAACATACCGAACCATTTGAACGTATTAATTCTTCTTTATTCTCTCCGGATTTTTCGACAAAAAATCATTCCAGCCAGTAAGTTTTTTTGATTTCGTTCCACCGTTGTTGATATTTCCTTGTTGAAAATGATGACAAAGGGCAACAGCCAATGCATCCGTTGCATCCATGTATTTGGGATCTTCTTTAAAGGAAAGTATTTGTTGAAGCATTTTCATTACCTGTTCTTTACTAGCATTTCCGTTTCCGGTGATTGATTGTTTTATTTTCTTGGGTGAGTATTCGCAAATGGGAAGTCCTGCTTGCATGGCGGCTGCAATAGCCACGCCTTGTGCTCTTCCAAGTTTTAGCATACTTTGAACATTCTTGCCAAAGAACGGGGCTTCAATGGCAAAATCGTTGGCTTTATATTTTTTTATGAGCTCAGAAACTTTGTTATGAATCTTTTCTAGACGTTGGTAGGCATCGTCAGTAGTAGACAATTTAAGCACACCCATATCCATTAATTCTATTCCTTTTTGTTTAACCGCTATCAATCCAAAACCCATAATGATGGTTCCGGGGTCAATGCCTAAAATGATTTTTGATGCTTTTTGCAAAGGGCTGCCTATTTTTATGGATAAATTTCTTTCTTGAACAAAAGTATTAAATTAATAGTCAATTTTTTTCTGGGTCCTTTGTTGTTTCTAGTGTTATCCTATTTGTTGTACAAACAAATCATTCAACAGCCTGATTTAGAAATCAGATGGACGCAAATAAAAAGTAGCTGGAAGCAGCCACTGTTCTGGATTGTGGTATTGATGTTATTCTTCAATTGGGGATTAGAAGCTTTGAAATGGCAATTGCTTTTATCTCCCTTGGAAAAAATCAGTTTTTCAAAATCACTGAAATCAGTATTTGCTGGATGCAGTATCACCATGCTGACACCTAACAGAACAGGGGAATTTGGAGGCAGGATTTTGTTTGTGCGTCCTGAAAATAGAATAAAAGCCATTTCGGCTACAATAGTTGGCAGTATCAGTCAACTGACCATTACTATTATTATTGGTGTGATCGCAATCATAACATTTAAAAATGCGACTGCGAGTTATAAATTAATAAAAGAGTTGCCCTGGATTTTTAATCAATATGTTTTAGTAATCAGTAGCCTAGCAGGTTTCATGTTGTTAATGATTTTTTTCAGATTGGATTTTCTGATTAATTTTTTAGAACGCATTTCGGGTTTAAAAAAAATCAGTCAGCATATTTCATTCTTGAATTTTTTCAATAGAAAAATCTTGTTAAGAATTCTATTTTATTCTTTGCTGCGGTATTTGGTTTTTATATTGCAGTACATTTTTTTGTTGCATGTTTTTCATGTTGAAATTGATAGTTTCGTTTGTTTTGGTTTGCTCGCAATATTTTATTTAACCATGGCAATTTTACCCACTATTGGATTTACAGAATTACCAGTAAGGGCAACAACGAGTGTGTTGATTTTAGGTTTGCTTTCTGAGAATGTATTGGGCATACAAACAGCCGCATTAGGTATATGGTTGATTAATTTAGTCGTACCTTCTATCATTGGCAGCTTTTATATTTTAAGGACAAAAATTTATAAATAATTATGACACTTTTAAAATCGGCTTTGTTTTCATTGGGATTATTGTCATCAACAATCCCTGAAAAAACCGGAGATTTCTGTGGGATAACGAATACTGCATTTAAAAATGGCGAAGTGGTAAAGATGAGTGTTTATTATAGTACAATGGGCGCTTATATTGGAGCTGGAGATGCAACATTCACCACTACACTCGAAAGATTTAATGGAAAACCTGTTTATCATGCAGTTGGAGTGGGCAATACATATCCATTCTTCGATAATTTTTTTAAAGTAAGAGACCGGTATGAAAGTTATATTGATACAGCAACTTTGCAACCGTATAAATTCATAAGAAGTGTGGATGAAGGCGGATTTAAGATTTATAATAATGTTACATTCAATCAAACTGCAAATACAGCAGTAAGTACTAATGGCGTTTTTAAAATTACAGATTGCATGCAAGATGTGGTAAGTGCGGTATACTATGCACGCAACATCAGTTTTGAAAAATATAAACCCGGAGATAAAATTCCATTCGACATGTTTTTAGATGACGAGATTCATCATTTATATTTAAAGTATTTGGGAAAAGAAAAAATTAAAACCCGTTACGGAAAATTTCATGCAATAAAATTCAAACCATTACTTATTAAAGGCACCATCTTTGAGGGTGGAGAACAAATGACGGCATGGGTTAGTGATGACCCCAACCATTTGTTACTTCGTGTAGAAAGTCAGATTGCTGTGGGCAGTATAAAAGTTGACATGATGGGCTATCAGAATTTGAGATATCCGCTTACTTCGTTTATGGGTTTGCGGTAGGAGATAGGGTTGGAGGATGTTTGTTGTTTGGTGTTTGTTGTTTGTTGTTTTGTGTTTGGTGTTTGGTGTTTGTTGTTTTGTGTTTGTTGTTTTGTGTTTGTTGGGTAGTGCTCAATAAAGTGTGTCAGGGTTAAAAAATCTTGTTTTAAAATAGTCGGTCAAGTCTCTTCTTATTGTAGACCATCCAAAGATAGTTCCATTCCATCTTGTTTGAGCATTCATTGTTGCCAGATATATTTGCTTTACTATTGC